>NZ_FNWP01000009.1:0-269723 GCF_900108435.1 Methylobacterium sp. 275MFSha3.1
CGACCGCTTCGCCGACGCCGTCGGCGGGATCGTCGCGCAGGTCTCGACCGCGGCGGCCGGCCTGCAGGCCACGGCCCGCGGCATGACGGAGACCGCGGCCGAGACCGCGGGGCAGTCGACCACCGTCGCGGCCGCGGCCGAGGAGGCGGCCAGCAACGTCGGCACCGTGGCGGCGGCGGCCGAGGAACTCGGCGCCTCCGTGCAGGAGATCGGCCGGCAGGTCGACGGCTCGGCCGGCCTCGCGCGGGCGGCGGTCGCGGAGGCCGACCGGACCGGCGCGCTGGTCCGGGACCTGAGCGAGGCCGTGGCGCGGATCGGCGACGTGGTCGGACTGATCTCGACCATCGCGGGCCAGACCAACCTGCTGGCGCTCAACGCCACGATCGAGGCGGCGCGCGCGGGCGCGGCCGGCCGCGGCTTCGCGGTGGTGGCCACCGAGGTGAAGGCGCTGGCCGAGCAGACCGCCCGGGCAACGGAGGAGATCGCGGGGCAGATCGGGCGGGTGCAGGCCTCGACCGGGCAGGCCGTCGCGGCGATCGGGACGATCACGGCCCGGATCCGGGACATCGACGGCGTGGCGACCACGATCGCGGCGGCGGTGGAGCAGCAGGGCGCGGCGACCCGCGAGATCGTCCGCAACGTCGGCCAGGCGGCGCAGGGCGCGGCGGCGGTCACCGGCCACGTCGTCGGCGTCGCCGCGGCGTCCGGCGCGACCGAGGCGGCGGCGGGCGAGGTCCTGGGCGCGGCCGCCGCCCTGTCGGCCCAGGCCGCGCACCTGACCGAAGAGGTCGGCCGCTTCCTCGACGGCGTCCGGGCCGCCTGAGCGCGTCCCCGGAGCGCGGACGGCCGCCTCCCTGGCCTGGACGGGTCCGAGGCGATAGAAGGCCTCCCGACGGCCGGCGCGCACGGCGCCGGCTCCAGGGAGAAACCATGCCTCGCCTGTCCCCCCTCTTCGGAGCCGCGTTGATCGCCATGACCACAGCCGCCAATGCCGAGACCGTGACCACCCCGTCGGGCCTCAAGTATCAGGACGAGGTCGTCGGCACCGGGCCCGAGCCGAAGGCCGGCCAGACGGTCACCGTCCAGTACACCGGCTGGCTCGACGAGGGCGGCAAGAAGGGCAAGAAGTTCGACTCGTCCCGCGACCGCAACCAGCCCTTCAGCTTCCCGCTCGGCGCCGGCCAGGTGATCAAGGGCTGGGACGAGGGCGTCGCCACCATGAAGACCGGCGGCAAGCGCACCCTGATCATCCCGCCGCAGCTCGGCTACGGCGCCCGCGGCGCCGGTGGCGTGATCCCGCCGAACGCCACGCTGATCTTCGACGTCGAGCTCCTCGGCGCGAAGTAAGCGGCACGGCTGCGCGACGGCGGGAATTTCGAGACGATGCTGTTCGCGCAGCTGTCCGACGAGCTGTTCAAGCCGCTGGCCTCGCCGAGCCGCGGCTTCAACGCGGCCCTGCTCCTGCACCTGCACCGGCGCGTCCTCGGGGCCGAGCCGGTGCGCAAGGCCGAGCTCCTGGCCGAGATCGGCGACTTCGCCGCCGGCTGGAGCGACCCCGAGGTCAGCGGCGACGAGCCGATCTCGGCCGACCCGGCCGAGCGCCGCACGGCGCTCTACCGGCGCCTCCTCGACACCGGTTGGCTGATCGAGCGCCGCGAGCGCTACGTCCCGGTCGCGGAGTTCGACCCCGAGGCCCGCCTCCTGCTGGAGGAGCTGTCGCGGCTGGAACGGGGCGAGACCCGCTCCTACGGGGGCGCCGTGCTGGAGGTGCTGGGCGGGCTCGAGAGCGCCCTGTCGGACCCGGCGAACCGATCCGAGGCGCTGTCCAACGCCGCGCGGGGCGCGGCCGCCTTCCTGTCCCACGTGCGCGGGCTCGCGGCCGGCATGCGCAAGGTCGAGGAGCGCATCCTGCGCGAGCCCGACCGCGCCAAGACCTTCCGGCTGTTCTTCGAGGATTTCGTCGAGCGCCACCTGATCAGCGACTACCGGACGCTGCACACCCGCTTCAACCCGTTCCGCTTCCGCGCCAGCGTGGTGCGCGAGGCCGGCCGGGCGCTGCGCGACGCCCTCACGGTCCGGGCCCTGGCCGAGGGCCTGATCCGCGAGGGGCGGAGCGCCGATCTCGACACGGCGCAGCGGGCCGTCCGGGCGGATCTCGCCCAGATCCTCGCGGTGTTCGAGGGCCTCGACAACCACCTCGACGCCGTCGACGCCGTGGTGGCGCGCCTGGAGCGCCGGATCGCCTCCGCGCTGCACGTGATGGACCGCCCGGACCCGAGCGGCGTCGAGCGCGTCGCCGCGATGCTGCGCGCCGTCGGCGGGTCGGAGATCGCCCCCGAGGTGCCGGGCGACGTCTCGCTGCTGCGGCCGCCGATCGGGCACGCGCATCTCCAGGCGCCGCGCGCCCGCAAGTCGGCCATCGACATGGAGCCGCTGCCCGACATCGAGGACGATCCCGTGGTCGACGCCTTCGCGGCCGCCAAGGCGGAGTTCCGCCGCCGCACCACCGTGACGCCCGAGAGCATGAGCGCCTTCGTGGAGGCCCGGCTCGGCAAGGCGGTGCGGCTGCGCGGGTCGCAGATCGTCATCGCGGGCGTCGACGACTTCATCGTGTTCCAGCGCCTGCGCGAGATCGACGTGCTGTTCGACGCCAAGCTCGGCGCGCGCTACGCCCTGACCCGGCTGCCCGAGCGCGTGGTCAACGGCTGGCTGGACTGCCCGGATTTCCTGCTGGAGCGCCGTCCCCGTGCTTGAGGGCTTCCGCGCGATCATCGACGGCGACGAGCCGCCGCCGCCCGGCGCCCGGGCGCCGGACGCCGAGGAGCTGTGCCGCGCCCTCCAGGTGCTGCTGAAGGGGCAGGTGATCTACGCCGAGACGCAGGGCATCGGCCGCTCCTACGAGCTCGCCCGGCACTACGCGCCGTTCTTCACCGACTACTTCGCCTGCCTCGGCTACGCGCTGACCGTCTCGCACCGCGACCAGATGGTCTCGCTGAGCCCGGCCGCCGACGCCCCGCGCCACGACATCGTCTCGGAGCGCCTGCGCAAGGACGAGACCCTGGTGCTGCTGGCGCTCCGGCTCCTCTACGAGGAGGGCCTGCGCGACCACCGGGCCGGAACGGACGGGATCGTCGACTGCACCACCGACGAGATCGTCGAGAAGATCCGCGCCGTGGCGCGCAACGAGCCCCCCGAGGAGGGCCGGCTCGCCGACATCCTGCGCCTCTACGCCAAGCGCGGCGGCCTGCGCCTCGGCGAGCGCGACCGGGTCGAGCGGGTCACACCGCTGTCGCTCCTGCCGGGGCTGACGGTGCTGGCCTCCGACGCCTGGATGGAGCGCCTGCGGGCGTGGTCCGAGGCCGGCGAGGCCTGATTCCGTCGTCCGGTCGACCAGTTCGGCGCCGTCTTTGCGAGCGGAGCGAAGCAATCCAGCCGGCGCCACGATTGCCGGCGTCGCGCTGCCCTGGGTCACTTCGCTGCGCTCGCGATGACGGCGTGAGATACGTCAACCGCGACGTGCGGCCGAACCCACTTGACCGCGCTCAGGCCGCCCGGACCGTCGCCAGGAAATGCTCGACCTCGCTGCCGAGATGGGCCGCCTGGCGAGCCATCTCGGAGGCCGAGGCCAGGACCTGCGCGGCGGCCGCGCCGGTCTCCTCGGCGGCGCCGGCGACCCCACTGACATTGACGGTCACCGACTCGGTCCCGGTCGCGGCCTCGGCGACGTTGCGGACGATCTCCTGCGTGGCCGCGCCCTGCTCCTCCACCGCCGCCGCGATGGAGTTGGCCATGCCGCTGATCTCGCGGATGCGGCCGGCGATGCCGTCGATGGCCTGGACGGCCTGGCCGGTCGAGCCCTGGATCTGCGCGATCTGGGCCGAGATCTCGGCCGTCGCCTTGGCGGTCTGGTCGGCCAGCGCCTTCACCTCGGTGGCGACGACCGCGAAGCCGCGGCCGGCGACGCCGGCCCGGGCCGCCTCGATCGTGGCGTTCAGCGCCAACAGGTTGGTCTGGCTGGCGATCGCCGAGATCAGGTCGACCACCTCGCCGACCCGGCGCGCGCCGGTGCTCAGGGCCTGGACGAGGTCGGCCGTGGCGGCCGCCTCGCGGACGGCGGCCTGCGCCAGGTCCGCCGAGGAGCCGACCTGGCGTCCGATCTCGTTGACCGAGGAGCCCAGCTCCTCGGCCGCCGCCGCGACCGTGGTGACGTTGGAGGAGGCCTCCTCGGCGGCGGCCGCCGCGCTGGTGGACTGGCCGGCCGTCTGCGTCGCCGTCGCGGTGAGGCTCTGGGCCGTGGACTGGAGCTGCGTCGCCGCCGACGTCACCGAGCCGACGATGCCGCCGATCGCGGATTCGAACCGGTCGGCGAGTTCGCGCGTCGCCTGCCGGCGCTGCGCCTCGGCGCCGGCCCGGGCCTGCGCGGTCTCGGCCTCGAGGGCGCGGGCGTGCAGCAGGTTCTCCCGGAACACCGCGACGGTCGCCGACATGGCGCCGATCTCGTCCCGCCGCGCCGCGTAGGGGATCTCGGCCTGGGTGTCGCCGTCGGCGAGCCGCCGCATGGACAGCGTCATCCCGGAAAGCGGCCGCGACACGCCCGTGAAGGCGTACAGCATGGCGCCGAGCGCGATGACGAGGCTGACGAGCAGGCTCACGACGGTCGTCCGGACCGCGTCGGCCTGGCTGTCGCGGGCCGCGCGTCCGGCCGCCTCGCCGTTCCGGATGTTCAGGTCGGCGAGGGCGCGGGTCGCGCTGGATGCCGCGAGGTAGTTGGCGTTCATCGGCCCGCGGAAATAGGCGAGCGCCTGATCGTGCTGGTCGGCCGGGAAGGCGCGCAGACGCGTCCAGTCGGCCTGCTGCACCGCCAGCTTGGCGAGCAGGTCGTCGTAGATCCCCTGCTCCTCCTTCGACGCCACCAGGCTGCGGTACGCCTCGGCCTTCGCCTGGCGGTTCCGCATCATCTCGTCGGCGTTCTTCAGGCTGGTCTCGCGCTCGGCGTCGGTATCCGCCGTCACGTAGCGGAACTGCCACAGTCGCGAGCGCATCACGAGGGCGTTGATCGCCTGGGCCTCGTTGATCGACGGCACGGCGTTGTCGATCAGCTCCGCGAGCCGCTGGTCGACCGCCTGCATCTTGTAGAGGGTCACGCCGCCCTGAACGATCGCCGCCAGGAGCAGGAGGGCGAAGAGGCCGCTGAGTTTTGCTTTGAGACTGAGACGCATCGGTCGGTTCCGGTCGTGCAGGCGAGACCGGCAGGACATGAACAGTTTGTGCTAACAGGGTTATAACCTGAGGTAGGATCAGGCTTCACGGGTTCGCGTGTGTCGGCTTGCATAC
Source organism: Methylobacterium sp. 275MFSha3.1 (assembly GCF_900108435.1). Classification (NCBI taxonomy): domain Bacteria; kingdom Pseudomonadati; phylum Pseudomonadota; class Alphaproteobacteria; order Hyphomicrobiales; family Methylobacteriaceae; genus Methylobacterium; species Methylobacterium sp. 275MFSha3.1. The sequence continues at coordinate 5,335 of NZ_FNWP01000009.1, forward strand.
GCGGCCGAGTCCGGCCAACTGGGCCGCTCATTCCCCGCCACCGACCCGACCCACCGACACCGTGTACGTCCTCACCGACATCGCCATCTCGAACTGGTACCTGATCCGCCGCGAGCAGATCCGCCTGCGCGGCGCCGCAGCGCTGGTCGGGCCGACCGGCGCCGGGAAGTCGACGATCTTCGACGCGGTCGGCACGGTGCTGGCCGGCAACAACGCCAGCCGCCTCGCCCTCAACGCCTCGGCCTCCGGCCGCAGCGCCCGCACCGTGCGCGACTACTGCCTGGGCTGGATTAGCGACCCGGCGGAGGGCGGCCGCCCGACGCGGGAATCCTGCGAGACCGTGCTGGTGCTGGTCTTCGAGAACCCCGATTCCGGCCGCGTGGTCTCGGTCGGCCTCGCCCTGGCGGCGCGGGCCGCCGAGCCGAAGGAGACCGTGCTGTCGCGCTTCATCGCGGTCGGGCACCGGTTCGAGGTCTCCGACTACGCCCGCACCGCCCCCGGCGGCACCTACACGGCGCCCTGGAGCGAGATCGCCGCGGAGCTGCGCGCCCGCGCGTCGAGCTTCACCGAGTACCGCACCTCCGGCGAGCGCTTCACGGCCGACGTGCTGGCGACCCTGCGCGAGGGCGCGCCGGCGCCGGAGCCGCGCCACTTCCTGCGCAGCTTCGCCAACGCGGTGGCGTTCAAGCCGATCTTCGACACCAGCGCCTTCGTGCGCGCCTTCGTGCTCGAGCCGGAGCCCCTCGACGTCGAGCGCGTGCGCCACTCCATCGCCAACTGGCGGCGCCTCCGGGAGACCATCGCCGAGCTGGAGACCCGGCTCGGGCGCCTGCGGCGCCTGCGCGACCGCTACGAGGCCTGGGGCGAGGCGGTCCTCGCCGCCGCGACGCACGAGCTGCGGGCGGCCAGCGCCGATCTGCGCCGCCGCAGTCTCGACCTCATCGCCGTCCGGGGCCGCCTCCGCGAGGGCGCCGACACCCTGCGCATCGCCCGCGAGCGCGTCGCGGCGAGCCGCGGCTACGTCCGCGAGATCGACGGCGAGATCGCCGAGAAGAAGGCGCTGGCCGCCGCGGGCGCCGCCGAGGGCCGGCTCGCGGCCTCGACGCTCGGCCTGTCCATGTTGGAGCGCGACCGCAAGGAGCTGATCGGCCGGATCGGCGACCTCGTCGCCCTCGTCGGGCAGATGGCCAAGCTCCAGCCGGTCACCCCGATCCTGCGGCAGAGCTGCCCGCAGGCGGCCCGCCTCGCCGAGGCCTGCGCCCGGGCTGGCCTGCGCCGGGACGCCTCGCCCGAGGAGATCCTGCGCCCCGACGGCCCGCTGGCCGAGCTGGCCGACGGGCTGGCGCGCCTGCCCGACTTCGACGAGGCCCTGGAGCGGGCCGCCGAGGACGCGGCGCTCAAGGCCCGCGCGCAGGAGAGCGAGGCCGAGCGCACGGCCCCGCGCACCGGCGGCGGCCCGGCGGCGCAGCTGTCCTCCGATACGGTGGCGTTCCGCGGCGAGCTGGAGCGACGCGGGATCGACGCGCTACCGATCTGCGAATTGGCCGAGATCGTCGACCCGACCTGGGGGCCGGCCCTCGAGGGGCTGCTCGGGCGCGCCCGCGAGGCCCTGGTGGTCGCACCGGACCGGCTGAGCGAGGCGCTCGGCGTGCTGCAATCCGGCCGCGACCGCTACAGCCGCTGCATCCTGGTCAAGACCACCGACACCGCCAAGCAGCGGTCCCGCCGCTACGACGACGGGCCGCTCACCGTGATCGAGACCAGCGACCCCCACGCCGAGGCGTTCCTCGGCGTGCGGCTCGGCGGCTACGACCTCGCCCGGGACGATGCCGAACTGGCGCGCCTGTCCCGGGCCGTGGCGCCCAGCGGCCGGACCACGGCCGGCATGGCCTACACGGTCACCCGCAGCGTCGACCTGCTGATGACCCGCGGCCATCGCGGGCCGACCGCCGACAGCCGCCGCGCCCACGAGATCGCCGTCGCGGAGGCGCGGCGCCTGCGCGGCGAGGCCGCGGTCCTGCGCGAGGCCGCCCGGACGGCCGCCGCGATCCGGGCCCGCGTCGCCCGGGGCCTCGACGCGGTGGAGGCCCTGCGGGCCGAGCTCGACGGGCTGGAGGGGCGGCGGCGCACGCTCCAGACCGAGCGGGAGGGGATCGAGAAGCGCGACACGGCCGGGCTCGCCGCCGAGATCGCCGCGCTGACCACCGAGCGGGTCGGCTACCTGCGGGAATTGTCGGAGGAGCTGGAGCCGAAGCTCGACCGCCTGCTCGCCGACGAGGCGGCCCTGCGCGCCCGTCTGGGGCCGGTGCGCGAAGCCGTCCGCGCCGCCCTGTCGGCCCGCCGCGCGGCCCTGCGCCAGCTGAGCGCGGGCGACGCGGCGCGGGTGCGCCTCGCCCGCGCCGAGCCCTTCGACCTCGGCGCGGTCGCCGAGGCGCGGCGGGCGCTCGCCGGCCTCGACGCCAAGGCGGCCGGGGCGCGGGTGAGCGCCGAGCGCGGCCTCGCGCGGGATTCTGCCGAGGCTGCCCGCTCGCACGGGCGCATCGCCGAGCGCGAGCTGGCGGAGGCCTGCGCCGCCTGGCGGGTGGAGAACCCGCTGGCCTCGGGGGACGCCCCGGCGATCGACGGCTTCGCCTGGGTGCGCCGGGAATACGAGGCGGTCGAGGGGCACGAGCTGCGCCGCTACCGGGCGCAGGCCGAGCGGGCCGAGTCCGAGATGCGCCGCCTCATGACCGAGGACCTGCTGACGCGCCTCGCCGACCGGTTCGAGCGGGTCCATGCCCGACTCGCGGCCCTGAACGAGCGGCTCTCGGCGCGCAGCTTCACCGGCCAGACCTACGCGTTCGAGGCGGCGGTGGACCGCCGCTACGCCGCCGTCCACGCGCTGGCCACCGAGACCGCCCGCTCGCCTGAGGCCGCGCAGGCGCTGCTCGCCGGCGAGGCGGAGGGGCCGATGGCGGCCGCGCTCGAGGAGATCACCGCGCTGATCGCCGGCGCGGACGACGCGGCGCGGCTCGCCGATTACCGCAACTACTTCGTCTACGAGATCGGCATGCGCGACCGGGCGGGCAACCGCACCACGATGTCGGCCCGGGCGCTGCGCGGCTCCGGCGGCGAGGCGCAGGCGCCGTTCTACGTAGCGATCGCCGCGTCGCTCGCCAGCGCCTACTACCCGGGCGACCGGCCGGGCGACGAGAATCCGGGGCTCGGCCTGTGCCTGCTCGACGAGGCGTTCTCGAAGCTCGACGTGCGCAACAGCCAGGCGCTGGTCGATCTCTACCGCGCCTGGGGGCTGCAGCTGCTGATCGCCGCCCCCGAGGACAAGCGCACGACGCTGACCGAGGTGATGGACACGATCGTGACGGTCTACAAGAGCCCGGATCTGACCTCGGTCCGGATCGAGGCCGAGCACCCGCTCGAGGCGGCCCGGCGGGCGCTGCACGCGATCAACCCCGACCAGGTCGGGATCGAGGGCTTCCGCCAGTCGGACGCCGCGGAGTGAGCCCGCGGGGCACCGGGGCGAGGCTTCGCGCCGCCGTCCCCGGTATCCCCGTTCTCCGGGTGATCGATCGTCAGTTCAGGTAGGTGCGGATCCAGTTCGGCGAGAGGATCTCGCCCTCTTCGGTGATGATCCAGGGCTGCTTGGCCGGGTCGGCCAGGGCGCCGGCCGCGGCGGCGATCGCCTCCCGCAGGGTCCGGTAGCGCTCGGGCTGCGCGAGCGGGGCGCTCGCCGGGGCCGTGCGCCAGATCGTCAGATCCGCGGGCCGTTCCAGAGCTTCGGTTTCCATGGGTACTCGTCCTTCCGAACCGTTTTGGACCGTTCAGATCGCCGCCGCCGGGCTCTGCCGAGGGGCTGCGGCGATCGATGGTCTGAGCGTCAATGCAAGCATCTCTGCGGCAGCTTTGCGATCAATTCGGGCGGTTCTCGAAACCAGCGTCCGGTGCCGAGGCACGAGTTCGGGCGCAGTTCGGTGTTCCATGTCCGTATTGAGCTCGACTGAGCTGCCCTGGACTTGCGAGAATTGTGGCTCCTGAATGATGACCATTCCGTTAGCCAGTCTGCGCCGGTCGCCGACGTGCGCCAGAACACGTCAGGGGCCTGTCGGCGGCGGCGCCTCTCTGTGTTGACGCCCCGATCCTGAACGCGCACTTAAGGCTCGGCCCGTCGGGGCCCGCCTACGCGCTTCTCTCGGAGTCACCCGTGCCGGATCGTACCGTGCGCATCGTCCTCGCCGCGGTCCTGGTCCTGCTGGCGCTCTACGTCGCCCAGCCCTACCTGCAGCCGCTGCTCTACGCGGCCGACACGCCCCGGGCGATCACGGCCCGCGGCGATCTGGCGCCGGCCGAGGCCTCGACGGTCGCGCTGTTCGAGCGCGCGAGCCCGTCCGTCGTTCACGTTTTCGCGCAGGGCGCCGCGCAGAACCGCGACCTGCTCGACCTCGACGACCAGGGCGGTGAGCAGGGCGGGACGCAGACCGGCACCGGCTTCGTGTGGGACGGCGCCGGTCACATCGTCACCAACACCCACGTCGTGCAGAACGCCGCGCGGAGCGGCGGCTCGGTCTCGGTCCGGATGAGCGACGGCGAGGTCGTGCCCGCCACCCTCGTCGGGATGGCGCCGTCCTACGACCTCGCGGTCCTGCAATTGGGGCGGGTGCGGACCATGCCGCCGCCGCTGGCGATCGGCACCTCGTCCGATCTCAAGGTCGGGCAGTCGGCCTTCGCCATCGGCAACCCGTTCGGCCTCGACCACACGCTGACCACCGGCGTCATCAGCGCCGTGCGCCGCCGCATGCCGACGAGCGAGGGCCGCGAAGTGTCCGGCGTCATCCAGACGGACGCGGCGATCAACCCGGGCAATTCCGGCGGCCCGCTCCTCGATTCCGCCGGCCGGCTGATCGGCGTCAACACCGCCATCGTGTCACCGTCCGGCGCCAGCGCCGGCATCGGCTTCGCGATCCCCGTCGACGTGGTGAACCGGATCGTGCCGGAGCTGATCAAGGCCGGCCGCGTGCGCAATCCCGGCATCGGCATCATCGCCGCCCAGGAGGCAGCCACCGCGCGGCTCGGCATCGACGGCGTGGTCATCGTGCGGGTGCTGCCCGGCTCCCCGGCCGCGCAGGCCGGTCTGCGCGGCGTCGACCCGCAGACCGGCGACCTCGGCGACGTGATCGTCGAGGCCAACGATCGTCCGGTCCACCGCCTCACGGACCTGACCGCGGCCATCGAGGAGGCCGGCCTCGGCGCCGGCGTGACCCTCAAGGTGGAGCGCGACGGCCGGATCCGGCAGGTCCGCGTCACCACCGCCGAGGTCGCGGAGAACCGACGATGACGCGCGCGGCCCTCCTCCTGACCCTGATCCTCCTCGCCGCCGCCGCGCGGGCCGGCGAGGCGCCGACGCGCGCGCGCCTCTGCCCGGAGAACCTGCCCGAGGGCGTGCGCCTCCCGCCGCAGCCCGGCTGCGACGCGAGCGTGCGCCCGCCGACGCCGCGCCGGCCGGGCCACTTCGATCTCGGGGACGGGACGAGCATCCAGATCGGCGGGAGCGCGTCCGCCCTCTACGGCGTGCGGCGCTGAGCGATGGTGCTGTTCGCCGGCCTGCTCGCCTGCCTGACCCTGTGGTGGCTGTCGAAGAACTCGGGCGGCCTCGGCCGGAGGCTCCGCGGCGGTCTCCGGGCTGGCCTCGGCGCCGCCCTCGGGCGGGCGCGTCTGCCGACCTTCGGCGCCTTCGCGCTGCTCGCGGCCGGGTTCCTGCTCATGCGCGGGAACTTCGTCCTCGCGGCACTGCTCGGGCTGAGCGGCGTCTGGATGATCGAGGGCCAGGCCGCCATGACCGCGCGGCTGCGCCGGCTGATCCGGCCGGGATCCGGCGAGCGCCCGCGCGACCCGGAGGACCGCCGCTTCCGCACGGTCCTGATCGACGCCCTCGTGCGCCCGGACGGCAGCCTGCGCACGGGCCGCGTCATCGCGGGGCCGGGCGCCGGCGCGTGGCTCGACAGCATGCCCACCGGGGCCGTGGTCGAGCTGCTGCGGCTCTGCCGGATCCGCGACGCCGCGGGCGCCGCCCTGCTAGAGCCGTATCTCGACCGCCGGTCGCCCGGATGGCGTGTAGACGCTGAGGGCGATCGCGACCCGCGGCCGCGCCGTCCGCCGCATCCAGGGGCGATGACGCAGGAGCAGGCGTACGAGATCCTGGGGCTTCAGCGCGGGGCGACCGCTGAGGAGATCCGGTCGGCCCACCGGTCTCTCATGAAGCGCGCCCACCCCGACCAGGGGGGCAGCGCCGAGGGCGCGGCGCGCGTCAACGCGGCCCGGGACAGGCTTCTGAACCGACATCGCTGAACTCCACGCGCGTTGTCAGAGAGTTACCGATCGTCGGCCGCGGACGAACTCGGTCGCGGCCGTTCCGTATCCGGCGCGCGGGCGCGCCGGTGGCTCGCGAAACGCGGCGCGGGGGCGCGCCGGCGGGTCTCGCGGGTCTCAGCTCCGGGTGGCGAAGCAGCTGAAGCCGCTGCGCTTCAGGGCCGAGCAGGCCTCCTGGGCGGAATCCTGCTCGGCGAAGCCCGAGAAGCGGGCGCGGAACAGCGTGGTGCCGCCGTGCTCGACCTTGACCGTGTAGGGCGCGGCCTTCGACAGGCTGCCGCCGACCTTGGCGCGCGCCTCCGAGAGCATCGTCCGGGCCTTGGACTCGTCGTCCATGGCGCCGAGCTGGATCACCCAGGCGGTCGGGATGACGCGGGCGCCGGAGACCGCCTTCGGCGGCTCGTCGCGCTCGAGGGAGGCCACCCGGGCCGTGGACTTGGACGCGCCCGGGAAGGGCGGCTGGGCGTTGCCGCCGCCGGCATAGGCCTGGGCCGCCTTCGGGATCCCCTGCGGGCCGGGCTTCCAGGTGCCGCCCGGCGTCGTCGTCTTGGCGGGGGACAGGTCGAGGGGCTCGCCGGTGGTGCCGGTCGTCTCGACGTCCTCGTCGTCCGCCGAGGCGACCTGCGTGCGGGTCCGCGAGACCGCGTCGGCGACGACCGCCGGGCGGGCGCGCTCGGCGACCTCGGTGACCGGAGCCGAGATCCGGGCGCCGGCATAGGCGCGCGGCAGGCTGGCGCGGACGAGGTCGGCCATGATCCGGTCGCGGCTCGCGCCGGACTTGCCGCCCAGCACGATCGCCACGATCTGGCGCCCCTCGGACTTCGCCGCGGTCATCAGGTTGAAGCCGGAATCCCGGGTGTAGCCGGTCTTGATCCCGTCGACGCCCTGGACGTTGCCCAGCAGGCGGTTGTGATTGCCGATCACCCGGCCGCGGAACGCGAAGGACCGGGTCTGGAAGTACCGGTAGTAGTGGGGGAACCGGTCCTGGATCGCCCGCGCCAGCACGGTGAGGTCGCGCGCGGTGGTCAGCTGGTCCGGATCGGGCAGGCCCGAGGCGTTGGCGTAGTGCGTGCGGCTCATGCCGAGGGCGTGGGCCTTCGCGGTCATCATCTGGGCGAAGCGCTCCTCGGAGCCGGCGATGTTCTCGCCGATGGCGCAGGCCACGTCGTTCGCCGACTTCGTCACGATCGCCTTGATGGCGTCCTCGACCGAGATGGTCTGGCCGGGGCGCAGGCCGAGCTTGGACGGCGCCTGGGCGGCGGCGTGGGCCGAGATGGTCAGGTCGGAATCGAGGGCGAACTTGCCCCGCTCCATCTGCTCGAACAGCATGTAGAGCGTCATCACCTTGGTGATCGAGGCCGGGTGCCGCAGGGCGTCCTCGTTCACCGCGTGCAAGGTCTTGCCGCTCTTCACGTCCACGACCATCGCCGCGTAGGGCGGGTTGTAGCCGCCGCCGGCGCGGGCATGGTGGTGGTGCCGACCGCGCCGGGCGTCGGCCGGTGAGGCCATGGCCGTCAGGACGGCGGCGGCCAGGATCGCGGCCGGGAGCGCTGGAATCGTCCGGGAGCGGCCTACTACGCTACGCATCACGCCTGATTGCCTCGCGAGACCGGATCTGGCCGGTCGTATCCCCTGCAGAGCCTTCCGCCGATCACGTGGCCCCGCTGCATCAGTGGAGAGTTAGGCAAGTGCAGTTACAGGCCCGTTAATGCGATCGCGGCGAGTGCCGGATCGTGCCGGTCCGGCATCCGCTTACCGGCCGTTCCCGACCCGCTGTTGCCGGTCGGCCATGCCGTGCCGGTTGCGGCCGGCCGCTCTTACAGGCCCGAGCTTGACGCTGGCTGTCGTGCCGCACACTCTCGCGGCGATCCGAAACTGTCGGTCGCGGATGGCGGGCCGGCTCGGCGGCGGACCGGAGATCGGCGATGCAGAGACCCCCTGCCCTCCCCCTGAGCCCGGTCGCCTCCGGCTTCGGGACGCCCCTGCGGCGGTTCGGGATCGCGAGCCGGGCGGCCCAGACCCTCGGCATCGAGTATCTCGACTCGGTCAAGAAGGCCCTCGACGACCTCGGGGCGACCTGGGGGGCGCTGGCGGCGGCCCGCAGCCCGACCGAGATCCTGGCGGTGCAGGCCGCGTACCTGCAGCGGGCCGGGGAGCGCGCCGCGGCCCGCTCGGCCGCCGCCGGCGATGCGATGCTGGGCCTGACCGGCGCGTTCCTGCGGCCGAAGGCGGTGGCGCCGGCCGCGGCCCGTCCCGGCCCGGCGCGCTAGCGGGTCGGCCATCATGCGCCGGGGACGCGCGGTGCAGGGCGGACAAGTGCGCACAGGCGTCTGGCGAAGTCGGCTCACCGTCTGTAGATTAAACGGCGTGGAGCTGAGCGCTGCTCCCGGCAGGCCAGGATCAGGATCGGCCGTGAGGGCCGGCGGCGCCCGCTCCGAGCAAGGGATCGGTTCGACGCACATGAGACAGGTCCCCATGCAGGGCACCGCGAGCTCGACGAGGGAGCACCGGCCGGCGCGTATCGCGGTCACGGCATCCGGTTCGCGCACGCCCGGGGGCGACGACCGGTCCAACACCGCGATCATCACGCGCACGAAGCCGCGGACCAAGCGGCCGAGTCTGTACCGGGTACTCCTTCTGAACGACGACTATACGCCGATGGAGTTCGTGGTCCTGGTGGTCGAGCGGTTCTTCAACAAGAGCCACGAGGACGCCTACCAGATCATGATGCACGTGCATCAGAACGGGGTCGGCGAGTGCGGGGTCTTCACCTACGAGGTGGCGGAGACCAAGGTGACGCAGGTCATGGACTTCGCACGCAAACACCAACATCCTCTCCAGTGCGTTATGGAAAAGAAATAGGCGCCGCTCGCGGTAGGCACGAAGGACAGAGGCCAGCTTTGCCAAGCTTCTCACGCAGCCTAGAACAAGCCCTCCACCGCGCCCTGGCGCTCGCCGGGGAGCGCCGGCACGAATACGCGACGCTGGAGCATCTCCTGCTCGCCCTGGTGGATGACCAAGATGCGGCCGCGGTCATGCGCGCCTGCAACGTCGAGATCGACACGCTCAAGCGCAGCTTGGTCGACTACGTCGATACCGAGCTCTCCAACCTCACCGGCGACGGCCGGCAGGACGCCAAGCCCACGGCCGGGTTCCAGCGCGTGATCCAGCGCGCCGTGATCCACGTCCAGTCGTCGGGCCGCGAGGAGGTGACCGGCGCCAACGTGCTGGTGGCGATCTTCGCCGAGCGCGAGAGCCACGCCGCCTACTTCCTGCAGGAGCAGGACATGACCCGCTACGACGCGGTCAACTACATCAGCCACGGCATCGCCAAGCGGCCCGGCGCCTCCGAGGCGAAGCCCGTGCGCGGCGCCGACGAGGAGGGCGCGTCCGAGCGTCCGAGCGACGAGGGCGATCCCCGCGGCGCCAAGAAGAAGGGCGACGCGCTCGACGCCTATTGCGTCAACCTCAACAAGAAGGCCCGCGACGGCAAGATCGACCCGCTGATCGGCCGCGAGAGCGAGGTCCAGAGGACGATCCAGGTCCTCTGCCGCCGGCAGAAGAACAACCCGCTGCTGGTCGGCGATCCCGGCGTCGGCAAGACCGCGATCGCCGAAGGTCTGGCGCGCAAGATCATCCAGCACGAGGTGCCGGAGGTGCTCGCCGACGCGACCGTCTTCTCCCTCGACATGGGCACGCTGCTCGCCGGCACCCGCTACCGGGGCGACTTCGAGGAGCGCCTCAAGCAGGTGATGAAGGAGATCGAGGCGCACCCGAACGCCATCATGTTCATCGACGAGATCCACACGGTGATCGGCGCCGGCGCGACCTCGGGCGGGGCCATGGACGCGTCGAACCTGCTCAAGCCGGCGCTCGCCTCCGGCACGCTGCGCTGCATCGGCTCGACCACCTACAAGGAGTACCGCCAGTACTTCGAGAAGGACCGTGCCCTGGTGCGGCGGTTCCAGAAGATCGACGTCAACGAGCCGTCGATCCCCGACACGATCGAGATCGTGAAGGGCCTGCGGCCGTACTTCGAGGAGTTCCACAAGCTCAAGTACACGACCGAGGCCGTGAAGGCCGCGGTGGAGCTGTCGGCCCGCTACATCAACGACCGCAAGCTGCCCGACAAGGCGATCGACGTGATCGACGAGACCGGCGCCTCGCAGATGCTGGTGCCGGAGGCGCGCCGCAAGCGCACCATCGGCATCAAGGAGATCGAGGCGACCATCGCCACGATGGCCCGGATCCCGCCGAAGACCGTCTCCAAGGACGACGCGGTGGTGCTCCAGCACCTGACCGAGAACCTGAAGCGCGTGGTCTACGGACAGCCGAACGCCATCGAGGCCCTGACCTCGGCGATCAAGCTGGCCCGGGCCGGCCTGCGCGACCCGGACAAGCCGATCGGCTCGTACCTGTTCGCGGGCCCGACCGGCGTCGGCAAGACCGAGGCCGCCAAGCAGCTCGCCGCTTCGCTCGGCGTCGAGATGCTGCGCTTCGACATGTCGGAGTACATGGAGCGCCACACGGTGAGCCGCCTGATCGGCGCGCCCCCCGGCTACGTGGGCTTCGACCAGGGCGGCCTGCTCACCGACGGGATCGACCAGCACCCGCACTGCGTGCTCCTCCTCGACGAGATCGAGAAGGCGCATCCGGACCTGTTCAACATCCTGCTGCAGGTGATGGACCACGGGAAGCTGACCGACCACAACGGCAAGCAGGTCGATTTCCGCAACGTCATCATCATCATGACGTCGAACGCGGGCGCCTCGGACCTGGCCAAGGCGGCCTACGGCTTCACCCAGTCGAAGCGCTCCGGCGACGACGTCGAGGCGATCAACCGGCTGTTCGCGCCGGAATTCCGCAACCGGCTCGACGCGATCATCTCGTTCGGCCACCTGCCGAAGGACGTGGTGGCGAAGGTGGTGGACAAGTTCGTCCTCCAGCTCGAGGCGCAGCTCGCCGACCGCAACGTCACGATCGAGCTCTCCGACGAGGCCCGGGACTGGCTGGTGGAGCACGGCTACGACGACGCGATGGGCGCGCGCCCGATGGCCCGGCTGATCCAGTCGACCATCAAGACGCCGCTCGCCGACGAGGTCCTGTTCGGCAAGCTCAAGGACGGCGGCGCGGTCCGCGTGGTCGTCCGCAAGCCGGAGGACGGCGAGGCCAAGGCCGGCGCCAAGGACAGCCTGGGCTTCGACTTCCCGGCGGGTCCCGTGACGCCCAAGCCCGAGAAGGACGTGACCAACGCCGCCAAGCGCCACAAGCGCGCCAAGCCCCGCACCGCGGCCCGGAAGAAGACGCCGAAGGACAACAAGGGCGGCGGCGGCAGTTCGGGCGGCGGCGTCCGGACCGTGCCGAAGGTGCCACTCGTGCGCGCCTAATGGTGTGCAGGCCGGCCGGCGGCCTTCCGGACTCGGGGGCCGCCGGTCTATGACCGCCGCGACGCGCATGCGCCGCGGCGAGGAGGCGCCCGATGACTGACAACCTGCACGAGGGACCCCTGTCCCCCGTCGCGCAGCCGGCGCCCCCCAAGAAGCTCACCCGGCGCGAGGAGCGCCGCCGGCGTCGCCAGCGGCGCCGCCGCGGCGAGGAGGTGCTGGCCTGGGTGCTCGTGCCGTTCATCTGCTTCGGCATCTACTGGGGCATCGCCGCCGGCTTCGACTTCTTCGGCACCTCGCCGGGCCAGGTCTGGGACCAGCTGATGCAGGTCAAGGCCATGATGGAGAAGCGTTCGGGTCCCCAGGGCGCGCGCGGCTAGCGCGCCGCCCCTGTCCGGACGCGGGAGGCGACGCCTCCGGAGACGGTTCCGAGCGGGCGCGCCCATGACATCGACCCGTCGATCGCTGCTCGCCGCCCCCCTCCTGGCGATGCCGGCCCTCCGGGCCCGCGCCGGCGGCGGATCCGTGGTCGTCGTCGGCGCCGGGGCCGCGGGGCTCGCGGCCGCCGCCCTCCTGCGGGCGGCCGGGCAGAGTTTCACCCTCGTCGAGGCCCGGGACCGGATCGGCGGCCGCGCCTTCACCGACCGGGCGCTCGGCGCCGCGTGCCGGTTCGACGCCGGCGCCGAGTACATCCACTGGGCCGAGCGCAATCCCTGGGCGCCCATCGCCCGGGCGGCCGGGGCGCACGTCGCCCGCGAGGACGGCTGGGCGCGCCGGCTCGTCGTCGACGGCCGTCCCGCCACCGCCGCCGAGGCGGCGCAGCGGCGCGCCGGCTTCTCCGGCCTCGACGCGCTGCTCGCCCCGAAGGGCGGCGACCCGTCCCTGGCGGAGGCGGCCCGGGCCGGCGGCCCCGACGCCGCCCTGGCGGCGGCCGGCCTGAGCCGGCTCTCCCTCGGCGAGGATCCCGAGCGGGTCTCGGCCGTGGACTACGACCGGCTCTGGTCCGGCTCCGACCTCTGGATCGACGGCTACGGCGACCTCGTGGCGCGGCACTTCGCCGACCTGCCGGTCAGCCTCAACTGCCCCGTGCGGGCGATCGACTGGTCGGGCCGCGGGGTCCGGGTCGAGACGGCGCGGGGCACGATCGCGGCCGCCGCCGCCGTCGTCACGGTGCCGGTCGGGGTGCTGAAGGCCGGGGCCGTGGCGTTCGCGCCGGACCTGCCGGACGCCGCCCGGACGGCGCTCGACGGCCTGTCGATGGGCGCCTACACCAAGATCGGCCTGCGCCTCGACCCCGCGCGCCTCGACGGTGCCGACCTCGGCGACGCGGTCTCGGTGGCGACGGGCGGCCCGACGATCTACTTCGAGATGCAGCCCTTCGGCCGGTCCCTGGCGGTGGCCAATCTCGGCGGCGACCTCGCGCGCGACCTGTGCCGGGCCGGTGAGGCGGAGGCGGTGGCGCTCGCCACCGAGCGCCTGGTCGCGGTCCTCGGCGGCGGCGCCCGCAGCGCCGTCCGGGCCGGGCGCCTCGCCGGCTGGTGGACGGACCCGCACGCCCAGGGCTCCTACTCGATCGCCGCCCCCGGCCACGCGGAGGCCCGAGACCAGCTGCGCGCCCCGGTCGGCGGGCGCGTGTTCTTCGCCGGGGAGGCGCTGGCGGGCGGCGGCGCCATGACGGTGGGCGGGGCGACCCTCGACGGCGAGCGCGCCGCCCGGGCGGTGCTGAAGGCGCTGGGCGCCTGAGCTGCCCGTCGCCGCGGCGGTTCACGCGGTCGCGGCGCGGCTCGGCAGCGGTCGCGCGGGTGCCGCGACGGCGGCCCGGCGCCGGATCGCCGCCACCGCCAGGGGCTCGGCGCGGCCGCGCAGGGCGTGGGCCCCGAGATCCTCCGCCACGAGGTCGTCCGGCAGCGGGCCGAGCCGGGCGAGGAGGTCGGCCGAGACGAGGACGTCGACGCCCAAGGTCTTCGACAGGGCCTCCAGCCGGGCCGTCGTGTTCACGACGTCGCCGAAATACGCGATCTTGTGTCGCTCCAGCCCGATCTCGGCGGTCACGACCGGGCCGCAATGCAGCGCGGCGCGGAACTGCGGCACCTGCCCGAAGCGATCCCGCCAGCTCTCCGCCTCGGCGGCGAGCCGCTCCTGGAACGCGAAGACGCAGCGCAGGCAGGCGGCGTCGCGCAGCCCCCGCTCCATCGTCCAGGTCACCAGCGCGAGGTCGCCGACGTAGTCGTCGATGGAGCCGCGGGCGCGGGCCACCGGCAGCGCCAGAGCGTTGAACACCTGCCCGAGATAGGCCTGCGCCGCCCGGTCGCCGTGGCGGTCGGCGAAGCGCGTCGACCCGGTCACGTCGAGGAAGAGGAAGATCCGCTCCTCGCTGATCGGCCGGTGGTAGCGCCCGATCAGCAGGTTGGCGAAGACGCCGGGTCCGATCAGGTCGCGGACCCGGAACACGAACACCACCAGGGCCGAGATGCCGAGCGCGTAGAGCAGGCCGGACTGCGACATCAGCATCGCGTTCCGCTCGCTGTACATGAAGCGGAACAGCTGGTTCAGCACCGTGCTGGCGACCGCGTTCCCGACCACGATCAGCGCGATGTAGAGCGCCACGGTGGCGAGCAGGAACAGCGGCGTCGCGAGGCCGCGGATGCGGTCGCGCAGGCGCGGCGCCAGCAGCTGGCGCTCGTAGAGCAGGATCGGCGTGCCGATGATCGCGCCGCGGATCGCCGTCCCGGTCAGCGGGGCGATCCCGAAGATCACCCCGTAGAGGAGCCCCGCCAGGGCTCCCAGGGCGGGCGCCACCAGCAGGAACCAGCGCGGGCCGAAGCGCATGGGTTCGCGTGCCCCGCCCGACCCCGCTCAGTCCAGCCGGAGCGCGTGGACCGAGAACAGCTGGTCCGGGTCGGTCCAGACCGTCAGCCACGTCCAGCCCGCCCGCTCGGTCAGCGCGCGGAACGTGGCCGGCGTGTACTTGTAGCTGCTCTCGGTGTGGATCGTCTCGCCCGCCGCGAACGCGAAGGTGTCGGCGCCGACCCGCACCGCCTGGGCGTCGCGGGCGACGAGATGCATCTCGATCCGCGAGGCGTCGGTGTTGAACACCGCCCGGTGGCTGAACGCGCCGGGCTCGAAGCGGCCGGCGAGTTCCCGGTTGATCCGGGTCAGGAGGTTGAGGTTGAAGGCCGCCGTCACGCCCTGCGCGTCGTCGTAGGCGGTCTCCAGCACCGCCGCGTCCTTCACGAGGTCGACGCCGACGATCATGTGGGCGCCCGGCCCCAGGATCCGCCCGAACCGGCGCAGCAGCGCCTCGGCCTCGTGCGGGTCGAAGTTGCCGATGGTCGAGCCCGGGAAGAACCCGGCGCGCGGCAGGCCGTTCAGGCTGTCCGGCAGGTCGAAGTCGCGGGTGAAGTCGGCCACGACCGGCTCGACCCGCAGGTCCGGGAAGTCGCCCCGCAGGACCTCCGCCTGCCCGCGCAGGAACTCGCCGGAGACGTCCACCGGCACGTAGGCCGCGAGGGTGTCGAGGTGGCGCAGGAGTCGGCGCAGCTTCACGGTCGAGCCGCTGCCGAACTCCACCAGCGCCGCGTGGGCCGGCAGCAGCGCGGCGATCTCGGGCCCGCAGGCGTCGAGGATGCCGATCTCGGTCCGGGTCGGGTAGTATTCCGGGAGCCGGGTGATCGCCTCGAACAGCGCGGACCCGGCCTCGTCGTAGAAGTATTTCGGCGACAGGGCCTTCTGGGGCTTGGACAGGCCCGCGCGGACGTCGTCGAGGAAGCTCAGCGGCGGCGCGTCCAGCGTGACCGGCGTCGCGTCGGCGAAGGTGGGCTTGATGGTCAAGGGCGGCTCCGGGGCGCGTCAGGCGGCGTCGGCGAGGCGCAGGCCGGTGAACTGCCAGCGCTGGTGCGGATAGAAGAAGTTGCGGTACGGCAGCCGGGCATGGCCCTCGGGGGTCGCCACCGACGAGCCCCGCAGCACGAACTGGTTGGCCATGAACTTGCCGTTGTACTCGCCGAGCGCCCCCGGGAGCGGCCGGTACCCCGGGTAGGGGACGTAGGCGCTGCGGGTCCATTGCCAGACGAGGCCGAAGGCGTCCGGCAGGCCGCCGTCGCGGGCTGCGACCTCCCACTCGAACTCGGTCGGCAGGAAGCGGCCGGCCCAGCGGGCATAGGCGTCGGCCTCGTAATAGCTGACGTGGGTGACGGGGGCATCGAGGTCCACCGGGCGCTCGCCGCCCAGCGTCATGGTCGCCCACCCCTCCCCGTCCCGGCGCCAGTAGCCGGGGGCCTCCCAGCCCTCCGCCGGCCCGGCATACCAGCCATCGGAGAGCCACAGCTCCGGCTTGGCGTAGCCGCCATCCTCCATGAAGGCGAGCCACTGGCGGTTCGTCACCAGCGCCCGGTCGAGGCGGCCGGCCGGGATCAGCGTCTCGTGGCGGGGCGACTCGTTGTCGAACGAGAACCCCTCGCCCGCATGCCCGATCCACGCGATCGCGCGGTCGAGGGTGACCTGGCCGGCCTGCGCCGCCGCCTTCGGGAAGCGCCAGTCCGGGTCGTAGGCCGGGTTCAGTGGGTTCTGCGCGAAGGCGTGCAGGATGTCGGTGAGGAGGAGCTCCTGGTGCTGCTGCTCGTGGTAGAGGCCGATCTCCAGGATCGGCAGCACCGCCTCGAGCGCGCGCTCGGAGGCCTGGCCCAGCAGGGCCTCGACCGCCCGGTCGATATGGGCGCGGTAGGCCGCGACCTCCGCCATGGTCGGGCGGGTGATCATGCCGCGCTGGATGCGCGGCTGACGGGGACCGGCCGCCACGTAGTACGAGTTGAACAGGTAGTGCAGCCGCGCGTCGTAGATCGCGTAGCCCGGCAGGTGCTCCCGCAGCAGGAACTGCTCGAAGAACCACGTGACGTGCGCCCGGTGCCACTTGGTCGGGCTGGCATCGGCCATCGACTGGACCTGCTGGTCTTCCGGCGAGAGCGGCGCGGCGCGGCGCTCGGTCTCGCTCCGGACCTGCCGGTAGGCGGCGATCCAGGCGGCCCGGTCGATCGGCCGGGCCGTGACGTGCGGCGGCGGGAAGGCCGGTGCCGCGGGGTCGCGTCTCTCGTCCGGGCGCAGTGCGGCTGTCGCTGCCATGACGATGATCCCTTTTTTCGGGCCTGACCGAGAACCGTCTTCTCGACCCCGGCCGGCGCGCAGAAGATATGTTCCGGCCGTGTTCCGACAACCTCTGCAAGAGCGGACGCGGCGGCTTCGCGTGCGCCTGGTCTGCGCGCGGTCGCCGCTCGGCCCACCGGGCCTCTTCGCCGCGTCGGCGCGCCGGTTAACGGAACGGGTTGGGGATCACGGGTCTTTCTCTCGCCGCAGTGACACCGCCTTAACCCTCGCTGCCGAGATTTTGGGACGCTCTTCGAGGAGTCCGGGGTTCTCATGCGGATCGATCTGATGGCCGGGGCCAGCCTGTCCGCCGCCGCTCTGCGCTGCGCCGCAGAGCCGACCATCCTGGTGTTCGATTCCGGCCTCGGCGGCCTGACCGTCCTCGACGCGGTGCGGCGCGCCCGCCCGGATGCCCGCTACGTCTATGTCGGCGACGACGCCGCCTTCCCGTACGGCCGGCTCTCGGAGGCGACCCTCGTCGCCCGCGTCCTCGCCGTGATGGAGCGGCTGGTCGCGACCCACCGGCCCGATCTCGTGGTCATCGCCTGCAACACCGCCTCGACGCTGGTGCTCCCGGCGCTGCGCCAGCGCTTCACGACGCCCTTCGTGGGGGTGGTCCCGCCGATCAAGCCCGCCGCCGAGGCGACGCGCTCGCGGCTCGTGACCCTGCTGGCGACGCCCGGCACGGTGGCGCGCTCCTACACCCACGACCTGATCGCGACCTACGCGGGCTCCTGCGCGGTGACGCTGGTCGGCTCGCAGAACCTCGCCGGCTTCGCGGAGACCGAGCTCGCGGGCGCGCCGGTGGACGACGCCACCCTCGCCGCCGAGATCGCCCCCTGCTTCGTCACCGAGGCGGACGGGCGGCGCACCGACGTGGTCTGCCTCGCCTGCACCCACTATCCGCTGCTGCTGCCGCGCCTCCAGGCGGTCACGCCCTGGCCGGTGACCTGGATCGACCCGGCGCCCGCCATCGCCCGGCGCGTCGTGCAGCTGATCGGCCCCCTCCCCCGCGAGGCGGACCGGCACGGCTCGGCGCTCGGCGCCTTCACGGCCGGCACCTGCCTGACCGACGCCTTGCGCGCGGCCCTCGCCGCCCGGGGCATCGGCGACGTCGCCGTGGAGGCGGTGCCGCTGCCGATGCAGTGAGGCAGTGCGGCGTCTCTCGCCCTGTCATCCCTTGTTCGGGTGATGACCGGTTCAGGCTGACAGGTCTCTCATTCCACCGGTTCGACACGTCATGTTGAAAGCGGGAGAGGCCGATGGCGTCCAGGGCTTCGAGACTGGCGATCCTCGCGCTGCTCGGACTGGGATCGATCGCGCCGGCCCGGGCCTGCGGTGACGGTGAGGCTCCGGTATCCTGCGACGATCCGAGCCCGAATGGCTTCGCCTCCTGGATGCTCGGCCGCGTCGATCGGGCCCTGAAAGCCGACCGGACCCGGGCGCTCCAGGACTTCACCGACGGCACGCGCGGGTTCCGCACCGCCGACACCTACGTGTTCTGTATCGATGCGGACGGCGTCATGACCGCCCACCCGAACCCGATCCTGAAGGGGCACGACGTCCGCGACCTGCACGACCGGACCGGCCACCACTTCATCCGCACGATGCTGGACACGGCCAGGCCCGGCCAGATCTCGGTGATCCGCTACCTGTTCCCCAAGCCGGGCAGCACCGTCGAGGAGCCCAAGACCACCTACTACACCCGGGCCGGGGACCAGACCTGCGCGGTCGGCGTGTACGACGCCGACGCCGCGGCCCCGACGGTCGCGACGCCCGAGGGCCGCGTCGCCCTGCTGCGCCAGAAGCTCGACGGCCAGATCCCAAGCAGTGCCCGCGCGGACTGGACCGCCTTCCTGGAGGCCCTGAACGCGCAGGGCGACGAGAAGGCGACGGCGATCGCCGAAGCCCGGCGCGAGCTGAGGGCGGCCGCGAGTGCGCTGGATCAGGCCGGGCTCGGCGCGGCGCGCGGCGAGTAGGCGGGGCGGCCGGGGGCGGCTCGGGCGCCGCGTCGGGGTCGCCTGTCAGGCCGTGCCCGTCACCGCAGGATCTGGGCGCCCGCGATCTGCGCCGTGGCGACCGGGGCCGCGTCGGCCTCGGCGGGCACGACCAGATGGACGAACAGCATGCCGGCCGCGACGATCAGCGCGAGGGCGAGGATGCGCCACAGTTCCAGGATCGGCTCCTGCGCCGGGGCATCCTGAATCACTCGGTTCGTCTCGCTCGGCATCGCTTCCGCTTTCCCGCCTGTGACCCTCCGGATCGGACACCCGGAGGATGAACGCTTGGTAAAATCCGCCCCGATCGGCCCGGCCCGCCGAGGCGGGCTCGGCGGGGAGCGGGGTCCGGCGTCGGGATTGTCGCCGCCACCGCGAGGCAGAGGGAGCGGGCGCTGGCGATCGCCTCGCCGACCGGGGCCGTGTCGCAGCGGAATGGGGCCGCAGCGGGACGGGCTCGGTCCCGCGGCGTGCGGTGCCGCACCCGCTGACGTTGCGGCCGGGGCGCGGTCCCGGTCACGAGGCCGAGCGCGGAGGCCTCACCCGGTCGTCTCGGATCCACCCGCACGTCCCGGAAGCGAGAGGGACCGGCTCGGGTGAGGCGTCGATGGCCGGCGCGGATCCGGGCCGGTCCCGGTGCCCGCAGGTCCGGTCGACCTACGCGGCGGCTGGCAGGGCGGCGACCTCGCAGCTGTCGGCGCGCAGGCGCCAGTCGACCACCCGGGCCCCCGCGCAGAGCAGCGCCTTGGCCTGCCAGACGGCCGACACCTCCGACGGCGCCCGGACCAGGATCGCGCGCTGCCGCACCCTGTGCTCGTGGCCGGTATCGTCCGCGACGGTCTTGTAGAAGGTGACGCGATAGAGGCGCATGGTCCGGGCTCCGGTTGGGGGCGGGGATCGTGGGAGACCGGGGCGGCGCGCGCATTGATCCCGCGCAAGGACGGGACGCCCGCCACGCGCGCGGGCGTCGCGGGTGGGCGCAATCAGTTGTCGACAGTTGAATACCGGGCGATACAGGGCGTTGATTACATTCGCGGGAATGGTCTAGCTTCATCAGCAATCGTCCGCAGTCCGGAACGGTCCGCGGCGGGGCTCCAGACCGGGAGTGCCTGATGTTCGAGAGCGTGTTCTGGGGTGCGGTACTCGTCGCGCTGATCGGTTCGGCCGCGCTGGTGGCGATCGGCGCCAGCGTCCAGCCGCGGTTGGGTCGCAAGATGGAGATGGACGCGCGCCTCGCCGATCCGCGCCGCACCTTCGGGCGCAAGCGGCGCTGGGCGCGTCCGCCGCGGACGATGCGGCGACCCGGCCTGCTCCCCATGCGGTGACTAGCGCTGCACCAAAGACGTACATCTCCCGCCGCCGGCGCGCGTGATAGCTACCTGTTCACTGCGGAAATGCAGTGTTCACGCCGGGCTGGAGGGATCGGTACTGATGAGCGTGCGTCAGATTTGTGATCAGGTTCGGATCGCCGAGCAGGCCTTCACCGCCGCGCTCGGCAACATGAAGGCCGCAGGCCTGCGCGAGTCGCTGACCCGCGAGCTCCAGGAGATGGAGAGCGCCGAGATCGAAGCCGGGCAGGACGCGGCCGCGGCGCGGTCGGCCTCCTGGAAGCGGGTCAAGATGCTGCACGGGCTCGGCTACCCGGTGGATTTCGGCTGGCTCCACGCCGCCGCCATCCCGGCCCGCTGAGCGGCGCCGGCCGGCGCCGCCCCGCTGGCAGATTGTTTGCCGGCTCCCGGATCGGGTCGGCGCTCTCGCCCGTTGTGCTTGCCGGGTGCCGCCGCACCCGGCCGCCGCGCCGACCTCTCGATCCGGACACGCCATGCTGGCTTGGTTTCGCGCCCTGATGCCGCGGGAGGACCGGTTCTTCGATCTCTTCGAGCGTCACGCGCGGACGCTCGAGGACGGCGCGGCCGCCCTGCGAGGACTTCTCGACGGGACTCAGGCCGTCCCGTCGGCCTACGCGGCGATCGCGGCCCACGAGGACGCGGCCGACGGGATCACCCGCGAGGCGCTGCTGGCGGTCCGCCGGACCTTCATCACGCCGTTCGACCGCGGCGACATCCAGGCCCTGGTCGGCTCCCTCGACGACGCCATCGACCAGATGCTCAAGACCGCCAAGGCGGTCCAGCTCTTCGAGGTGACCACCTTCGAGCCGGCGATGCGCGAGATGGGCGCGGTCATCCAGGAGGCCGCGCAGGTCACCGCCGAGGCGCTGCCGAAGCTGCGGGCCCTCGGCGAGAACGCCGCCGCGCTGAATAGCCTGACCGAGCGCGTCATCGAGCTGGAGGGGCGGGCCGACGACCTGCACAATGACGGGCTGAAGGCCCTGTTCAAGGCCTCGGGGCGGGACCCCATGGCCTTCCTCGTGGGGTCCGAGCTGTACGGCCACCTGGAGAAGGTCATGGACCGGTTCGAGGACGTGGCGAACCAGATCAGCAGCATCGTCGTCGAACATGTCTGAGCCGCAGGTCGCCGCGTGACGCTCCTCGTCGTCCTCATCGTCCTCGCCCTGGTCTTCGACTTCCTGAACGGGCTGCACGACGCCGCGAACTCCATCGCCACGATCGTGTCGACGCGGGTGCTGGCGCCCCGCTACGCCGTGTTCTGGGCGGCGTTCTTCAACTTCGTGGCCTTCCTGGTCTTCGGCCTGCACGTCGCCGGCACGGTCGGCTCGGGCATCATCGACGTCGCGACGGTGGACGACCGGGTCATCATGGGCGCGCTCGGCGGCGCCATCACGTGGAATCTGGTCACGTGGTACGCCGGCATTCCGTCCTCCAGCTCCCACGCCCTGATCGGGGGCCTGCTCGGCGCCGGCATCGCCAAAGCGGGGGTCGGCGTGATCGTCTGGCCCGGCGTCATCGCCACCAGCGCCGCCATCGTCCTCTCGCCGGCCCTGGGCTTCGCCCTCGGGCTGCTGCTGATGCTGGCGGTCTCGTGGATCTTCGTCCGCTCGACGCCGCACGCCGTGGACCGCGTATTCCGGGGCCTGCAGTTCGTCTCGGCCTCGCTCTACTCCCTCGGCCACGGCGGCAACGATGCCCAGAAGACCATGGGCATCATCGCGGCCCTGCTCTACGCCCACGGCGAGAGCGGGGCCTTCCACGTGCCGCTCTGGGTTGTGCTGTCCTGCCAGACCGCCATGGCCCTCGGCACCCTTCTGGGCGGCTGGCGCATCGTCCACACGATGGGCTCCAAGATCACGCGGCTGTCGCCCATGCAGGGCTTCTGCGCCGAGACCGGCGGCGCCGCGACGCTGTTCGCCGCGACCGCCTTCGGCATCCCGGTCTCGACCACCCACACGATCACGGGCGCCATCGTCGGCGTCGGCGCGGCGCGCCGCGTCTCGGCGGTCCGCTGGAACGTCGCGCAGGGCATCGTGATCGCCTGGGTGATCACGATGCCGGCCGCGGCCCTGGTCGCGGCCCTGACCTACGCGGCGTCGGGCCTCGTCCTGCCTTGAGGGCGGGTCGCGGCCGGATCCGGCACGGGATCACCAGCGGTGATGCCAGCCGCCGTGATGCCAGCCGCCGTGATGCCAGCCGCCGTGATGCCAGCCGCCATGCCATCCGCCGTGCCAGCCGGCATGGCGGAACCCGCCCCAGCGATAGCCGCCGCCCCATGCGAACCGGCGGTGCCAGCGGTAGCGGTAGCCGGAGTGCCACCGATAGCCGACGCGCGGATAGACCGGGACGTAGACGAACGGCCTGTAGCCCAGATTCGGCCGGCACCAGCCGTAGACGTTGCGGTGGAAGCCGGGACCGCAGCCGTCGCGCGCCTCGACGGGCGAACCGGCCATCAGAACTCCCGCGGCGAGCGCCACGGGCATGACGAGGGTGCGGATCATGACTCAACTCCAGCGGAGTCTCCACGGGAGTCCGGCCGCGGGGCCGGACGCGGAAGGGTGAGGGCGAGCGGGTACCGCGGCGGCTCAGTTCGGCCAGCAGCGGCGGCCGTAGGGGCCGATGTGGAAGCCCGCCGGGCACGAGCGGCCGCGGATGTAGCCGCCCCACTGGCCGCCGGTGCGGCAGCCGCCGTACGGGCCGCGATGGCCGTAGGGACCGCAGCCGCCGTAGACCTGGATGATCCGGGCGCCGTCGGCACCGTCGGAGACGGCGTCCTGCACCAGCGGCAGCGCCGAGGCGGGCACCGCGAGGCTCACGAGGAGGGCGGCGGGAGCGAGAACCTTCAACATCGGTGATCTCCTTCTGCTCGATCGGTCAGCGCGGCCCGGGGCCGGCTGCCGCCGCCGGGACGGAGGATCCGCCGCGGCGTGTGAGCGAAGGTTCGTCCGCGCGCGCTGCCCGGATGTGACCGGGGAGCGCCGTCCTGTAACGATGTGTAACGGCCGGTTGCGGGCCCGTTGCGGCCCGCCGTCAGGACAGGCTTGGCAGGGTCACGACGAGCCGCGCGCCGCCGTCCGCGCCGGCCTCCGCCACCACCGTGCCGCCGTGGGCCTCGGCGATCTGCCGGCTGATGGCGAGGCCCAGGCCGGTCCCGCCGGTCTGCCGGCTGCGCGAGCGCTCGACCCGGTAGTACGGGCTGAACACCGCCGTCCGCTCCGCCTCGGGAATGCCCGGACCGTCATCCTCGACGACGATGCGGCAGACCGTCCCGGCCCGGCTCACCGCCACCGCCACCGAGGAGCGTCCGAACTTGACGGCGTTCCCGATCAGGTTGGCCACGACCCGGCGCAGGGCGACCGCGTCACCGGCCACGGTGGCGTCCCGCACCTCCTCGCCGGTCAGGCTGATCGTGGCGCCCTGGGCGGCGTGCTCGGCCACCTCGACGGCGACGAGATCGGCGAGATCCACCGGCGCCCGGGTCGCCTCGACGGCGGTGCCGCGGGCGAAACCCAGGGACGCCTCGATCAGCTCGGTCATGGCGTCGAGATCCGCCACGAGCTTGTCCCGGAGCAGCGGCTCCACCACCACCTCGGCGCGGAGGCGCAGCCGCGTCAGGTAGGTTTTGAGGTCGTGCGAGATGGCGCCGATCAGCAGCGAGCGCTCGGCCATGAGCCCGGCGATCCGCTCCTGCATGCCCTGCACCGCCTGGGCGAGACGCCGGATCTCGGGCGCCCCCCGGGGCGCGCTCACCCGCTCCGGGGCGCGGCCGTCGAACCGGGAGACCGCGTCGGTGAGGCGGCGCAGCGGCGCGAGTTCGTGGCGCGTGCCGACCAGGACGAGACCGGCCGCCGCGGCGCCGAGCACAGCCACCCAGAGGCTCAGCGGCTGGCCGAACAGCCACGGCATGAGCGAGCGATGATGCTCGGCCGCGCTGATCACGGCGTACCGGCCGTCGGGCAGCCGGTAAGTCGCCAGCGCGAGGCGTCCGATCGGCCCGGCGCGCTCGGCCTGCGCGATGTTGGCCGGATCGACGCCGCGGCGCAGCAGGGCGGCGTCGGTGTAGGCCTGGACGCGGTCGGCCGGCTCGGCCGTCATCCGCCGGATCCGGGTTTCCAGGCGGGGCTCGCGGATCAGGTCGACGGTGTCGGGCGGCGCGTCGACGATCTCGGCCCGCAGCACCTCGCCGCTGACCGCCTTCAGGATGGCCGGCCTCTGGGCGGGATCCGCGTCGCGCAGCAGCGTCATGATGCCGGCGGCCTGGTCGACCCGCGGGAAGCGCGAGCCCGAGGGCAGCCGCTCCTCCCGGCGCTGCCAGTGATCCAGGGCCACGGTGGCGAGGACGAGCAGGGAGAGGGCGCCGAGCAAGAGCAGCATGATGCGCCCGAGGAGCCCGACGCGGCCCATCACGGCGTTCCGGAGCGGACCGGAGCGGCCAGGATGTAGCCGGCATTGCGCACGGTCTTGAGCAGGGACGCGGCCTGACTGCCCGAGGCGTCGAGCTTGTGCCGCAGGCGGCTGACCTGGACGTCGATGGTGCGGTCGAAGGCGTCGGCGGTCCGGCCCCGGGTCCAGTCGAGGAGCTGGTCGCGCGAGAGCACCCTCTGCGGCCGGGTGACGAAGCAGTGGAGCAGGTCGTACTCGGCGCTGGTCAGCGGGATCTCGGCGGCGGGATCGCCGGTGAACACTGTGCGGGCCGCGAGATCGACGACGAGGTCGGCGACACTGAGACGCTCGGGGGCGGCCGCGGCGGGCTGGCCGCTGGCGCCGTGGGCCCGTCGCAGGACCGCGCGGATCCGGGCCAGCAGGACCCGCGGGTTGAACGGCTTCGAGACGTAGTCGTCGGCGCCCATCTCCAGGCCGAGGACCCGGTCGATGTCCTCGTCCTTGGCGGTCAGCATCACGACGGGCGGCCCATCGGCGTCGCGGAGGCGGCGGCAGATGGAGAGGCCGTCCTCGCCGGGCAGCATCCAGTCGAGGACGACGAGGTCGGGCGGGGGGGCCGCCGCGATCAGGCGGTCGAGGGCCGCGCCGCCGTCGAGGGCGACGGCGCGGAACCCCTCGCCCTCCAGGTAGCCGGCGAGCAGGGCGCGGATGTCAGGATCGTCCTCGACGATGGCGATGGTGGTGCCCTCGTGCATGGGGCGAGCATAGGGGCGGCCGGCGGCACGGCAACGCGAAACTGCACAGTGTCACAAAACGTTACACGTCCCGATCCGGACACGGAGCCCGCGCCCACCGTCACGCGCTCGCTTTCTCGTCTCGCCCCCGAAGACACACGAGAAGACTCCCATGACGAAGACCTACACCATCGCGGCCATCCCCGCGGACGGCATCGGCGTCGAGGTCATCGCCGCCGGCATCGAGGTGCTCGACGCGCTGGCCGAGAAGACCGGCGCCTTCGCCTTCCAGTTCGACCATTTCGATTGGGGATCGGACTACTACAAGAGGCACGGCGCGATGATGCCGGCCGACGGCCGCGACCAGATCCGGAACCACGACGCGATCTTCTTCGGCGCGGTCGGGGCGCCGGACGTGCCCGACCACATCACCCTCTGGGGCCTGCGGCTCGCGATCTGCCAGCCCTTCGACCAGTACGCCAATGTCCGCCCGACCCGGATCCTGCCGGGCATCACCAGCCCGCTGCGCAACGTCTCGGGTCCGGAGCTCGACTGGGTGATCGTGCGGGAGAACTCGGAGGGCGAGTATGCCGGCGTCGGCGGACGGGTCCACCAGGGCCATCCCAACGAGGTCGCCACCGACGTCTCGATGATGACCCGCTCGGGGGTCGACCGGATCATCCGCTACGCGTTCGAGCTCGCCCGCTCCCGTCCGCGCAAGCTGCTCACCGTGGTCACCAAGTCCAACGCCCAGCGCCACGCCATGGTGATGTGGGACGAGATCGCCGCCGCGGTCGCGAAGGACTTCCCGGACGTGACCTGGGACAAGATGCTGGTCGACGCCATGACGATGCGCATGGTGACGAAGCCCGAGACCCTCGACACGATCGTGGCGACGAACCTGCACGCGGACATCCTGTCGGACCTCGCGGCGGCGCTCGCCGGCTCGCTCGGCATCGCGCCGACAGCCAACATCAACCCGGAGCGGACCTACCCGTCGATGTTCGAGCCGATCCACGGCTCGGCCTTCGACATCGCCGGCAAGGGCATCGCCAACCCGGTCGCGACCTTCTGGACGGCGTGCCAGATGCTGGAGCACCTCGGCGAGAAGCCGGCGGCCGACCGGCTGATGCGCGCGGTCGAGCGGGTCACCGCGGATCCGAACCTGCACACGCCGGACCTCGGCGGCACGGCGACGACCCGTCAGGTCACCGACGCGGTCATCGCGGCGATCCGGGGCGACAACGCCTGAGGCGTGCCCGGGCGCCCGGGCGGCGTCAGGGCGCCTCGCTCGCGAGATCCGGGCTCCGGGTGCCGCAGGCCCGGCAGAAGCGCTCGAAGGTGCTCTTGCGCTGCGCGCAGGATGGGCAGTGCGCGAAGATGCCGAGCCCGCAATGGGGGCAGAAATTCGTGCTCGCGTCGTCGAGGGCGATCGGCCGCTCGCAGCCCGGGCACGCCTTCTTGGCGAGGCGCGCCAGGGCCTGGTCGGTGGCGATCTCGGTCCGCCGCTCGGCGTCCGGGCGCGCCTCCACCACGGCCTGCCGGGCGCGGTAGGCGTGCAGCGCGTTGATCGCCGCCCGGCCCGCGACCAGGGTGACGATCACGCCGACGCCGTACTGCACGTAGCCGCCGTAGCTCGGCATGTAGGGCACGAGCTCGACGAAGAACGCGAAGGCCGCCGCGAAGGCGAAGCCCCACACGAAGGGCCAGTTGCGGGTGCGGCGGCGCTTGAGCAGGAGCCATCCGGCGAGGGCCAGCAGCGGCAGGGTCAGGGCGAGGCGATAGCCGAAGACGCGCAGCTCCTGGCCGCGCTCGGCCGCGTCGAGGCGCGTCTGCGCGGCGGCCCGCAGGTCGGTGTCCACGCGCAGCTGCGCCGCCTCGCGCTCCGACAGGTCGAGCCCCGTCCGCGCCAGGGCCGCGAGCCGCTCCTCGATGGTGCGCTCGGCGGCCTTCAGCGCGTCGAGCTGCTGCGTGCGCGCGATGAGCCCGGGATCCTGGTCGACCCGCTGCGTGGCGTCGCGGGTCTTCAGCCAGTTGGCGAAGGTCTCGCGCGCGCCCTCGGAGGCGGCCTGCGCAGCCTCGAGGGCGAGCTGGTCCTGCTCGACCGTCCGGCGGTTGTCGTCCTGCTCCCGGCGGATCTGCTTGAGGGCCTCGGCCGACGCCGTGCCCTGGTCGGTGTCGAGGAACTGGTCGAGAGTGTAGCGGTGCTCAACCTGCGGCAGATCGCCGACGACCAGCGAGCCGAGCCCGATCAGGAACCACGCGAAGACCAGCGCGACGAGCCAGAGCGCCAGCGTGAACCAGCGTTCGGAGAGCCTTGTACCGGACCGCACGCGAATCGACCTCACTCAAAACCGAAGCGGGTCCTTATACCGCGTGACGCCCCCGGGATATGCCGGCTGATCCGGCGGCGGGACCCGCGGGCGCGATCGCTGGCATCCGCCCGGGTGCGGCGTTGCGCCCGGGAACGTCGCTGACCGCGCCGCCTTTCCCGGCGGTGTGCTCGGCGGAGCGCGCTGCCCCTCCAATCCGGACGTATCGACATGCTGACACTCGCGCGCGGATCGGCGACGCTCCTGGCTCTCTCCGCTGTCCTGGCCGCAGGGCCGGCCCTGGCTCAGGGCAAGCCCCTGCCGCCGCCTGCCACAGACGCGATGCCGCCCGTGGAGCTGACGATCAGCCTGAAGGACGGCAAGCCGGTCTGCGACCCGGCCGAGCTCAAGCTTCCGGCCGACACCAACGTCGCGCTGAAGATCGTGAGCAGCGCCGACGCGCCGGTGACGATCACCGCGCCCGGGCAGTTCGAGAACGGCCTCGTGCTGCACGCCGACGGAGACCTCGTGCATGTCGCCAGCGAGAAGGGCTACACGGTCAAGCAGAACGGCAAGGGCACGCTGCGCCTGCGGACGATGAAGGCCGGGCAGGAGGAGTACGCCTGCACCAGCACGCGTAACGCCGACGCGCCCTTCAAGGGCAAGCTCGTCCTGAGCGCGCCCGCGAACTGAGCCCTTGAGCACCGGCGCGGCCATGGCCGAGGATCGCTCCGACGGGCGGCTCAGCGTCTACTACGACGGCGGCTGCCCACTGTGCCGGGCCGAGATCGACCAGTATCGCCGGTGCGCCGGCGCGGACCGGCTCGCCTTCGTCGATGTCGGCTCCGGGGCGCCCGAGCCGGCGCTCGGCGCGGGTCTCGACCGAGCCCGCGCCCTGCGCCGCTTCCATGTCCGGACCGCGGACGGGCAGCTGATCTCCGGCGCCGCCGCGTTCGCGCGCCTCTGGCAGACACTGCCCGGCTGGCGCTGGCTCGGCCGCCTGGTCGACCTGCGCGTCCTCGGTGTCCGGCCGATTCTGCCGGTCGCCGAGCTGGCCTACCGGTTGTCGCTGCCGCTGCGGCCGCGCCTGGCCCGGCTGATGGCCCGCCTCCGGTGAGCCGATGGCGACCCGCTGCGTCCACTATGTCGGCTTCCGGGACGACCGGTACTGGAACGCCTACCGGATCTTCGGCGGTCCGCGCGTGATCCACCGGCGCTGGGATTTCTACGCCACCCGCGACGTCGGGCCGGACGACGTGGTGGTGTTCGCCGAGGGTGACGAGACGCAGCCCGTCGCGGACAGGAACGCCACGGATCTCGAC
Source organism: Methylobacterium sp. 275MFSha3.1 (assembly GCF_900108435.1). Taxonomy (NCBI): domain Bacteria; kingdom Pseudomonadati; phylum Pseudomonadota; class Alphaproteobacteria; order Hyphomicrobiales; family Methylobacteriaceae; genus Methylobacterium; species Methylobacterium sp. 275MFSha3.1. The sequence goes on from NZ_FNWP01000009.1 coordinate 34,315, forward strand.
GAGCGCTGGCTGTAGCGGTCACGCGGGGCGTGCCCCTGCCGGGAAATGGGCTCCCGCGGATGCCGCCGCGTCTCCGTGCCGGAGGAAACCCCAGCACCTTAAGAGGTATTGCGCCCCCACAACAATTCGCGAGAGTAGCGGTGAGCTTCCACTCGCAATCGAGGAGGTCCGCGGTGGTCGAGATCCGTTTATCGGAGGACAACGACGGCCGCTGGACGGTCTACGCGCCGGGGCTGGTGGTCACTGATCTGACGCACGAGGAAGCCCAGGCTTTCGCGGCGAGCTACCGGCGCGTCACCGCAGCGTGATCGGGAAAAGCCGGCGCGGCCGTGCCGGCGGGTTGGCGTGGATCCCCGGAGGGACGTCACGCCGCCGAGAGCACGGCGCTGTCGCAGCGCGGGGCACGAAAAAACCGCCGCGGCCGGAGCCGAGCGGTTCGAGGTGATCTCGCTGGGGGAATGTCGAGACTTCGTCTACGCGCGGGATGGCAGCGCGGTTCCGGTCTCCAGGTCGAACGGTGCCCCCTGAGGCCCGGACGACCACCCCTACCGCCGCGCCTCCTCGCCGACCCGTGATCGCATGGCTCGCCACAGCCGAGGAAACGGCGGCACAGCGCCGGGGCTGGTCGGTCGAACGGGGCGACCGATACGCGGACATTGGGTCGGGCTTTGACGGCCCGAGAGGCGGGACGGGCGCCCGCATCCTCGGTCCGCAGATCCCGCACCCCAGAAACAACAAAGCCCGCCAATGCGTTGGCGGGCTGCTGTCAGGCATTTGGTGCCCAGGAAAGGACTCGAACCTTCACCTCTCGCGAGACTGGTACCTGAAACCAGCGCGTCTACCAATTCCGCCACCTGGGCTCGCCGTCGGCCATCGGCCGGCGACGGCTCCGTTTAGGCAACGGAGCCGCCGGCGTCAATCGCGATTTCAGCCCTGCGGCCACTCCCGGATGTCGACGAAGTGTCCGGTGACCGCCGCGGCCGCCGCCATGGCCGGAGAGACGAGGTGCGTGCGTCCGCGGGGACCCTGGCGGCCCTCGAAGTTGCGGTTCGACGTCGAGGCGCAGCGCTCGCCCGGACGCAGCTTGTCCGGGTTCATGCCGAGACACATCGAGCAGCCCGGCTCGCGCCAGTCGAAGCCCGCCGCCTTCAGGATCTTGTCGAGACCCTCGGCCTCGGCCTGCGCCTTCACGAGGCCGGAGCCCGGCACGATCATCGCCGAGACGCCCTCGTGCACCTTCCGGTCGCCGACGACCCGCGCGACCTCGCGCAGATCCTCGATGCGGCCGTTGGTGCAGGAGCCGATGAAGATCCGGTCCAGGGTGATGTCGGTGATCCGGGTGCCCGGCGTCAGGCCCATGTAGGCGAGCGCCTTCTCCTTCGACTGCCGCTTGTTCTCGTCGGCGATCTCGGACGGGTCCGGGATGCGGCCCTGGATCGAGATCACGTCCTCGGGGCTCGTGCCCCAGCTGACGATCGGCGGCAGGTTGGCCGCGTCGAGACGCACCTCGCGGTCGAAATGCGCGCCGGCGTCGGTGACGAGGCTCTCCCAGTAGCGGCGGGCCGCGTCGTAGGCCGCGCCCTTCGGCGCCTTCGGGCGGTCCTTCACGTAGGCGAAGGTCGTCGCGTCGGGGGCGACCATGCCGGCGCGGGCACCGCCCTCGATCGACATGTTGCAGATCGTCATCCGGCCCTCCATCGAGAGCGCGCGGATCGCCTCGCCGGCATACTCGATGACGTGGCCGGTGCCGCCGGCGGTACCGATCTCGCCGATGATCGCCAGGATGATGTCCTTCGCGGTCACGCCGGGCGGCAGCGTGCCATCGACGGAGACGCGCATGTTCCGGGCCTTGCGCTGCACCAGGGTCTGGGTGGCGAGCACGTGCTCGACCTCCGAGGTGCCGATGCCGTGGGCCAGCGCGCCGAAGGCGCCGTGCGTCGAGGTGTGCGAATCGCCGCACACGATCGTCTGGCCGGGCAGCGTGAAGCCCTGCTCCGGGCCGATGATGTGGACGATGCCCTGGCGGCGGTCGAGGGCGTCGTAGAACTCGATGCCGAAGTCTCGCACGTTCTCGGCGAGCGCCTCCAGCTGCGTGCGGCTCTCGGGATCCTCGATGCCCTGCGAGCGGTCCGAGGTCTGGACGTTGTGGTCCACGACGGCCAGCGTCTTCTCCGGATGGCGCACCTTGCGGCCGGCCACGCGAAGACCCTCGAAGGCCTGCGGGCTCGTCACTTCGTGGACGAGGTGCCGGTCGATGTAGAGGAGGCTGGAGCCGTCCGGCTGGACATCGACGACGTGGTCGTCCCAGATCTTGTCGTAGAGGGTGCGCGGGCTGGTCATCGGTCTTCGTCTTCGGCGATTGGGGTCGGTGCAGAACTCTCGCGATGATGCGTGGTCCTTAGTAGGCATCGCGCGCGGTTTTCGAAAGAGGCGAGCCCTGTGCCGGCCGAACGGCCGCCCGGCTGATCCGCGCGGTTGTCACCGCCGGCCACTCCTGCGCGCTGGCGCCCCACCCCGCACAGGCTCTATGCCGGGACGGGGGAGGCGGCCGACACCGACGCGCGGCCGAACGTGGGAGTGAACGATGGCTGAGGCCCCGGTCGAGATCCTGTTGCTCCGGAAGATGCACCCGTTGGTGGAGAAGGCCTTCGCGGGGCGGTACGGGGTCCACCGGCTGGCGGAGGCCGCGGACCCGGAGGCCCTGCTCGCCGAGATCGGCCCGAGGATCCGGGCGCTCTGCGTCGGTGGCGGGGTGGACGGGGCGCTGATGGACCGGCTGCCGAACCTCGAGCTGATCGCGAATTTCGGCGTGGGCTACGACGCTGTCGACGCCGCCGGGGCGCAGCGGCGCGGGATCGTCGTCACCAACACGCCGGACGTCCTCACCGACGAGGTCGCCGACCTCGCCCTCGGCCTCACCCTCGCCACCCTGCGGCGGATCCCCCAGGCCGACCGCTACCTGCGGGACGGCCACTGGCCCAAGGCGCCCTTCCCGCTCACGGCATCGCTGCGCGGGCGGCGGGTCGGCATCCTCGGTCTCGGCCGGATCGGGCGGGCGATCGCCCACCGCCTGGAAAGCTTCGGCGTCGCGATCGACTATCACGGCCGCAGCCGTCAGGCGGACGTCGCCTACACCTATCACGATACGTTGATCGGCCTCGCCCGCGCGGTCCACATCCTGATCGTGGTGGCGCCCGGCGGCGCCGACACGCGCAACCTCGTGGACGCGGCCGTGCTGGAGGCGCTCGGTCCCGAGGGCATCCTGATCAACGTCGCCCGGGGCACCCTGGTCGACGAGGCGGCGCTGACCGCGGCGCTGAAGGCGGGCACGATCCTCGGCGCCGGCCTCGACGTCTTCGAGAACGAGCCGCACGTGCCCGCGGATCTCGCCGCCCTCGACAACACGGTGCTGCTGCCGCATGTCGGGTCGGCCTCCGAGCACACCCGCGCGGCGATGGCCCAGCTCGTGGTCGACAACGTCGTCTCGTGGTTCGAGGGACGGGGTCCGCTGACGCCCGTCGCCGAGACACCCTGGAGACCGACCGCGTGAGACAGGCTCGGGCCGCCCTGCTGGCCGCATCGGCGCTGATCGCGACCGCCGCGATCGCCCGACCGGCCGCCGCCCAGGACGTGCCCGCCGCTACCGACGAGGCCGCACCGCCGTCCCCTCCTCCGGCCGCGGAGACGCTCGCGGCGCCCCCGGCTCCGACCGCTCCGCCGAGCCTCCCCGAGAAGCTCGGGCAGGTGCCGGGAACCTGGGACCTGTCGCGGGACGGCACCAACCGCCGCTGCGTCATGACGCTGGTGCTCGACAGCGGCGAGGCGGGGCAGCGGCTGCGCTTCCCGGCCGGATGCCGACGGGCCCTGCCGGTCCTGAACAGCGTCGCCGGCTGGCTCTTCGTCGACGGGGCCGTCCGCCTCGTCGATCGCAACGTCCGCCCGGTCCTCGATTTCGCCAAGCGGCCGGACCAGCGCAGCCTCGTCGCCCAGGCCGAGGGCGGCGAGCGCTACAGTCTCGTTCCCCTCGACATCGTCGCGATGCGGCCGGCCGACGCGGCCGCCGCGCCCGAGACCGCGCCGACGGATCCGGCGAGCCCGGCCCCCTCCCCGCTCCAGACCGCGGCCCCGGTGCCGGCCGAGCTGCAGCCGCCGGCGACCGCCTCGGCCGCGACCGCCTCGGCGGGGCCGGCGCCGGGCCTCTACGCCCTCGACCGCTTCCAGCAGCGCGATACCTGCCGGATCAACCTCGACGGGGTCGGCGGCGGCGTGCACATCGTCCCCGGCTGCCACGACAGCGGCCTGGAGGTGTTCGATCCGGTGCGCTGGCGCTACGCGAAGGGCCGGATGACGCTGACCGCCAAGCGGGGCCACAGCATCGACCTCGTGCCGAGCGGCGACGGCCGGTGGCGGCGCGATCCCGAGGTCGGCACCACCTTCGTCCTGCGCCGCGTCGATTGAGCGCACCGCGCGACGACGGCCGCGCGCTCGATGACGGGCGCGTCAGCGCGACGAGCCGCGCCCGTCCTGGACCGGCAGCATCCGCTCCAGCAGACCGTCGCGGCGGATCACCAAGTGCCACGCCGTGCCGGCGACGTGCAGCAGGACCAGGGCGTAGACGAGCCACTGGCCGAACACGTGGATCGACTCGAAGATCTTCTGCGTCGCGTCGTCCTTCGGCAGTCCCGGGATCGTGAACAGCCAGAAGTACGGCGTGTCGCGCCCGGACAGCGCGCTCAGCAGGTAGCCGCTGATCGGCATGATCAGGAAGATCGCGTAGAGCAGGAAGTGGTTGACGCGCCCGATCAGCGTCAGGAGCCGGGGCGCCTGCGGGTCCGGCGGCGCGGGCCGGATCATCCGCCAGAGGATCCGCACAACCACGATCGCGAGGATCGTCAGGCCGACCGACTTGTGCAGCACGAACATGCTGCCCTTGGCGGGCGTCGGCGGCAGGCTGATCGCGACCCAGGCGAGCGGCAGCACGGCCAAGACCAGGGCGGCGTTCAGCCAGTGCAGCGCCTGCGAGACCGGATGGTAGCGCGGCAGTCCGGACGCCGTGACGTAGGTGGCGGGCAGCGCGGTCGGCGCCTTGCCGGCCGTGAGCGGAGAGCCTGACATGATCCCTCGCGGATGAGCGTGGTCCCGCTTCGATCTAGGGCTCGCCTCCGGCCGGAATAGTCTCCCGTCAGACGGATACGCCGGTCGCGGTCGTCCGCGACACGTCGAGCAGGGCTGCGAGTTCCGCGGCCGCGGCGCGCAGCCGGATCGCCACGGTCTCGTCGACGATGCGGCCATCCACCAGGTCGTCGGACCCGGCATAGACCGAGGTCGGCGCGACGTGGGCCGCGAAGAAGCCGAACAGGGGCCGGAGCCCGTGCTCGACCACCAGGGCGTGGCGCAGGCCCCCGCCCGTCGCGGTCAGCGCCACCGGCATGCCGATCATCCGGGCCGGGTCGACGAAGTCGAAGACGTGCTTGAACAGCCCGGCATAGCCGCCCTGGTAGACAGGCGTCCCGACGATCAGCGCGTCCGCCGCCTCGATCGCCTCGACGAGGCGCGCGGCGGGCGCCGAGAGGTCGTCCCGCTGCGTCGCGCCGAGGCCCGGGCCGGCATCCATCAGGTCGTACACGGCGAGGTCGATCCCGCGCAGGCGACCGAGTTCGGCGCCGAGGGCCTCGACCAGGATGCGGGTACGCGAGGGTCGCTTGGCGCTGCCCGAGAAGGCGACGACGCGGGCACGGCTGGGCTTCACACTCGACTCGACACTCACCACGAAACCTTCCGCCGCAGCACGCCCTGATCCGGGACTCCGAACACCCTGGCGCATGCGCGGCACGCGACGCGGGTCGATTCGACGGTAACGCATTCCCGCGCCGGATAAAGCCTCGGCGCGGCCGCGCGGGCGGCGGTTCGGCGGGACCGTCTCGGCGGATCCGTCATCCGCGGAGCCGCCAGACGTGGCTGCGCTTGATCTCGGAATCCTCCAGCGCGCGCGAGACCGGAACCTCGTAGGTCGCGAGGCAGTCGAGGCGGTCCCGCGGAAGGTAGGTGCGGCCCGGATCGCCGATCAGCACGGTGACGCCGCGCGCCTGCAGGCGAACGAGCCAGGCGGTCACGGCCTCGGCGAGGTCGCGCTCGTAGAACACGTCGGCCGCCAGGACGAGGTCGGCCCGGGTATCCGTGGCGAGGAGATCGTCGGCGATCGCGGCGACGCGGTCGCCGACGCCGTTGGCCGCGGCGTTCAGCCCGATCGCCGCGACGGCGAAGGGGTCGAGGTCGCTGGCGACGACGTGGCGCGCCCCGGCGCGGGCCGCCGCGATCGCGACGAGGCCGGACCCCGAGGCGAAATCCACCGCGCGCGCGCCGTCCGCGACGTCCGGGTTGTCGAGGACGTAGCGGGCGAGCGCCTGGCCGCCCGCCCAGGCGAACGCCCAGAACGGCGGCGGCAGCCCGATCGCCTGCAACTCCTCCTCGGTCCGCTGCCAGAGATCGGTCGCCTCGTCGGCGACGTGCAGGCGGATCTCGGGCGCGTGGGGGACGGGCAGCAGGCGGGTGTTGGCGCGGATGAAGCCGGCGGGATCGTCCGGTGCGCGCACGGTCAGGCCTCCAGCAGGTCGCGCCACACGGCGCGGACCTGGTCGGTCACCGCCGTCTCGGTGAAGCCCCCGGTCTCGATCCGCGCCCGCGCGGCCGCGCCCAAGCCGGCGACGAGACCGGCATCGCCGCTCAGGCGCGCCAGGGCGGCGGACAGAGCCGGCGCGTCGTCCGGGGGAACGAGCAGGCCCTCGACGCCGTCGCGCACGAGGCTGCGGCAGCCCGGGACGTCGGACGCGACCAGCGCCCGGCCGCAGGCGGCGGCCTCCAGCAGCGTCCGCGGCAGGCCCTCCCCGCCGCGCGAGGGCAGGCAGGCGACGTGGTGGCCGGCCCAGACCCCCGCGACGTCGGTCGTCGGCCCGTGCCAGACGATGCCGTCGCGGCTCCAGGCGCGCAGGGTATCGGCGCCGATCGCCCGCCGGTTCGACGGGTCCGGCGCGCCGTACAGCGCCAATTCCACCGGCGCGCCCTGGCTCCGGGCGAGGCGGACGGCCTCGACGGCGACGTCGATCCCCTTCGACCACAGCATCCGGGCGACGACGGCCACCCGCAGCGGCGGCATCGGCGGCAGCGGCTGCGGGACGAGGATCGCGGGATCGACGCCGGCGCCGCCCACCACGGTCACCGACCGGTCGAGCGGGTCCAGGCCCAGGGCCAGGGCGTCGTCGGGGTTCTCGAAGAGGAAGCGCGTCCGCGACGAGGCCAGCGGCCCCCGGATCAGCGCCCGCAGGGCGAGGCGCGCCGCCCGGCCGAGGCGGTCGCTCCGGGCGCCGACGAGCCCGAGGCCGGTCAGGGCGAAGACGCGGGACGGGATGCCCGCCATGGCGGCGGCCGTGCCGCCGACCAGGATGCCGCGCAGCGCGATGCAGTGGACGATGTCGGCCTTCAGCGCCTTGAGGATCGCCGCGAGCTGCCCGGCCGCGTAGCCCGCGGCCATCGGGTTGAGGCTCGCCCGCTCGGCCTCCAGATTGACGACCTGCGCGCCGGTCGCCTCGATGGCGGCCCGGTGCAGGCGGACCCGCGTCACCACCGCGACCGAGAGACCCATGCCGACGGCGGCGCGGGCCATCGGCAGGAAATGCGAGGCGAAGAACCAGTCCTCGGTCACCACGAAGACCAGGCGGCGCATCGGAACGGGCAGGTTCCCGGGTTCGGCATCGGACTGCATCCGTCCCCTCTAGCACGGCGGCGGGGCCCGTCCTGCGACGGATGTGCAGGCCCGGAACGGCGATCCCGTGCCGCCGGTTGTCCAAGGCCTTCTCGCCGGGCGAGGCAGCCCGGCGGCGTCGATGGGAGGGGCTGTTCATGGCGTGCGTCGAGACGGCGGAGAGCGGCGGAGACCTCCGCGCCGCGGCCGAGGAGGCCGGGCTCGTCTACGTCGATGACGGCCGGCCCGGGCTGACCCGCCGCCGCAGCGGCACCGGCTTCCGCTACCTCGACGCGAAGGGCGCGCCGGTGCGCGACAGGGCCGTGCTGGCCCGCATCCGCGGCCTCGCGATCCCGCCGGCCTACACGGACGTCTGGATTTGCCCCCGCCGCAACGGCCACGTCCAGGCGACGGGCCGTGACGCCAAGGGGCGCAAGCAGTACCGCTACCACCCGGATTTCCGGCAGGCGCGGGAGGCGAACAAGTTCTCGCGGATCATGGCCTTCGCGGACGCGCTGCCGGGCATTCGCCGGCGCGTCGACGCCGACATGAGGCGGCCGGGCCTGCCCCGCGACAAGGTGCTGGCCACCGTGGTCCACCTGCTCGAGACCACGCTGATCCGCGTCGGCAACGACGACTACGCGCGGACCAACAAGAGCTACGGCCTCACGACCCTGCGCGACCCCCACGTCCGGATCGAGGGTTCGGCTCTGTCGTTCCGCTTCAAGGGCAAGAGCGGCAAGACCTGGGACGTGTCGCTGAAGGACCGGCGGGTCGCCCGGATCGTCAAGGCGTGCCAGGACCTGCCGGGCCAGGAGCTATTCCAGTATCTCGACCCGGACGGCACCCAGCGCGACGTCACCTCCTCGGACGTGAACGCGTACCTGCGCGAGATCACCGGCGAGGACTTCACCGCCAAGGATTTTCGGACCTGGGCCGGCACGGTGCTGGCGGCGCTGGCGCTGCGGGAGTTCGAGAGCTTCGACAGCGAGGCCGGAGCCAAGCGCAACATCCGCGCGGCCATCGAGAACGTCGCGGGCCGCCTCGGCAACACGCCGACGATCTGCCGCAAGTGCTACATCCACCCGCAGATCCTCGACTGCTACCTGGAGGGCGGCCTGCTCCTGCAGGTGAAGGACGCGGTCGAATCGGAGCTGAGCGAGGATCTGTCCACCCTGCGGCCCGAGGAGGCCGCGGTGCTGGGACTCCTGCAGGCGCGCCTCTCCGCCGCCGAGGACGCCGTCAAGGCCGGAGGTCGGGTCAAGCCGGCGGGCGCGCGGAAACGCGGGGCGAAGACGCCAGAGCGGTCCAAGAGCGGGACGGCGGCCAAGCGCGCGTCCGGAGCCCGGAAGGCGGCCGCGGCCGCTTAGGGGGGCGGTCTCGCCGAGACCGCCCGATCCCCCTCTCAGTGCCGGGACTGGTTGTCGTTGCCCGAGGACCGGTTGTCGGTGCCGCGCCGAACCTGATCGCCGGAGTCGACCACCGGGGCCAGGCCGAGCTGGCGGGCCAGCGAGACGAGGTCCTTGAGCCGGCCGGTCTGGGTCTTGCGCCGCAGGTTGAGCCGGTGAGTCTCCACCGTTCGCACGCTGAGCGCCAGCCGCCGCGCGACCTCCTTGTTGCTGAACCCGGAACTCAGGAAGCGCAGCACCTCGGCCTCGCGGGGCGTCAGCCCGAGGCTCTCGCCGGCCTCCGGGGGCATCGCCACCGGCTGCTCCGGCGGGACCAGCACGTCCGAGCCCTCCGCCAGCGCCAGCAGCGCCGCGCCGAGGTCTCGCGGCGACTTGGAGCGCGCCACGAAGGCGTCGGCGCCCGCCGCCAGCAGGGCGCGGAGGTCGTCCGCCGTCAGCGCGCCGAAGGCGACCAGCGTGCGCAGCGCCGGCTGGCGCTCCTTCAGGGCGACGATGCGGGCGATCCCGTCGGCCAGCCGGATCTCGTCGAGGAAGACCAGGGCGACGCTGCTGCCGGCGTCGGCGCGGTCGAGATCGGCCTCGCCGATGGTGTGGAATTCGGGCATGTGCTCGAGGGTGGCGCGAACCGTCGCGCTCAGGTCCTCCGGCTCATCCAGGATCAGGACGCCAACGGCCGTACTCATGACCTCGCACCTCTCTCTCCCGGCTTGATACAGGCGGCCGGGATCGAAGGCGAAGTTCCAAGATCCGTTCCAGCAACAACTCGCGAATATTAAGCTTTATATTGGCCGAATCGCTCCCCAGAAACGGATACTCGGCGAATCAATGCGCCGATCTGGGACGACGGTGGGACACCGCTCGACGGACTGTGCCGATCCGGGACGGGCGGTCCGGCTCAGCCCGCGACGGCGCGGATACCCTCGCTGTGATCCGGCACCACCCGGTTCCGGCCGCCGCCCTTCGCCGCGTAGAGCGCGACATCGGCCCGCTTGACCAGGGCCTCGACGCTGTCGCCGTCGCGCCACGTGCTGACGCCGAAGCTGCAGCTCAGCGCGATCGGACCCCGCGCCCCGCCGATCCGCAGGGCCTGGACGTCGGCGCGCAGGCGCTCGGCCTGCGCCACGGCCTCCGCGAGCCCGCCGCCGGGCAGGATGACGGCGAATTCCTCGCCGCCGAGGCGTCCCGCGATCCCGGCACCGGCGATCAGCTCGGCCACGGCCTTGATCGCCACGTCGCCGACATCGTGCCCGTGCTCGTCGTTGATGCGCTTGAAGTGATCGATGTCGAGGAGGATCGCCGAGACGGCGCCCGGCCTCGGGTCTCGCGCCGCGGCGGCCCGCGCGCGCTTGAAGAAGGCACGCCGGTTGTAGGAGCCGGTCAGCGGGTCCGTCTCGGCGAGGCGGATCAGCTCCTCCTGCATGGTGGTCAGGCGCTCGGCCGCGCGCAGGCGCGCGTTCAGCTCCTCGGCGCTCGGCGGCTTCTCGATGAAGTCGTCGGCGCCGCTGTCGAGGGCCTCGGCCAGGCTGCGGACGTTGCGGGCCGACGACATGGTGATGACGTGCAGCGGCCCGCGGGATTCGGCGAGGAGCCGGGCCGACCAGCAGAGTTCGAGCCCGCAGAGCGGCCGCACCTCCAGGCTGGTGATGAGGACCCGGACCGCCGGCGTCGCCGCCAGGAACTCCAGCGCCCGCTCCGAATCCGTGAACGGGTGCACCGCGTGGCCGCGCGGCTCGATCAGGGACGCGATGATCTGCAGCACGACGCGGCTCGAGTCGACGATGACGATCTGCATGGCGTGACCCGCACCCGATATCCGCGGTGTAAGCTGGAAGGCTTAACCGCCCCCCAACGGAGCTGAACCCCGGTATGAGCGTGGCCATTACCACTCCGGATCGGCGCTATATCGTTGTCCGGGCGCGTCTGTGGCGCCGCGCGAATCCCGACCTGTCGGAAACCTGTCGGGCCGCGCTGGTGCAGCGCCTGATGGCGGCGCGCCGGGGCGTGAAGGAGGCCAAGCGGGCCGAGCGCGCGGGCGAGCCGGGCGCCGCGGAGGCGCTCGCCGCCGCCAGGGCCGAGGTCGATGCGGCGAAGGTCGGACTCGGCGAGCGCGGCCCGGTCTGGTGGACGGACGGCGCGCCCGACCTCAACCGGCGCCTCGTCCGCAACACGCCCTACGCGGCGTGGTTCGCGGCGCTCAGCGCCGGGGAACCTGAACCGCGATGACCCGGGCCCCCGCGACCGGGTCGGCCCCGACGGCGCGCGCGCCGCGGCGGCCGTAGGGGGCGGCGTTGATCACCGTCAGGGCCGGCTCGGCCGCCGGAGCGGCCTGGATGCCGGTCACCGTCGGGACGCCGTAGGTGCCGTAGCTCCAGGGCGTGGGCACGATCTGGGTCGGGCGCGGCACGCGGGTCAGCGGGGCGCCGATATAGGTGCCCCGCACGAATTCGCCGGCAAAGCCCGGATCGGCGGCGTAGCCGGGCGCGTAGGCGACCGGCGCGTAGGGATCGGTGCTCCGGAAGGTCTGCGCCGACGCGGGCGCCGCCGCCGCCAGAGCGAGCAGGGTCACAATCGTCCGGTTGGCCATGGGTCCGGCTCCGAGGGGTGTCGGCGGGCGCGGTGCGCGCCGGGTGCGGGGCCAACAGACCGGATCACCGGCCGTTCCGCGTCTCCAGTCGCGCAGAGTGCGTAACGGTCCCGTCATGCCCAGCCGATCGGCCCCCGGCTGCACACCGGTCAGCGGCAGGTGGTGATCCGCCGGACCACCCAGCCCTCGCCCTCGATCCACAGACGGCGGCGGGCCCGGCTGCAGGTGACGTCGTCCTCCCGCTCCGCCGAGACGGGATGGACCTGCGGGTTGGCCTCGGCGACCTTGGTCTCGGCCGGGCCGTTGGCGGCCTGGGCCGCGAGCGGAACGGCGAGCATGACGGTGCCGGCTGCGGCGGCAGCGATCGTACGGAGTTTCATCGGGGAGAAGCGCCCTGCGGCCATGCTTGGAGGTTTGGTCCAGGAATGCGCGGGCCGGCGGTTCGGTTGCATCCCGGTTGCGTCGATCGCGACGGCCCGTGCGCTCGCTCACATCGCCGGTGGCGCCACACGGGCTGACGCCCGGCCACGACACCTGGCGACGACACCTGGCCACGACACTTGGCCACCTTGCCCGGCCGCGGCGCTTAGACTTCCCGGCTTTCACGGGTAAGGAAGAACAAAACCGGACGCGCCGGTGCCCAGCCGTCCTGCGAGACCGCCCATCGCGGGCCGCGGCACGGTCCACGAAGCAGGGTTCATGAGCAAGTCGAAGCCTCCGACCAACGCGCTCCTGACACCGGAGAAGCGCACCGAGGACGTCGATCAGACGATCCGCCCCCTGAGCCTTGCCGAGTTCATCGGTCAGCGCGCGGCGCGGGCGAACATGCAGGTGTTCATCGAGGCGGCGAGGAAGACCGGGCAGGCGCTCGACCACGTGCTGTTCGTCGGGCCGCCGGGCCTGGGCAAGACCACGCTCGCCCAGATCGTGGCGCGCGAGCTCGGCGTGAACTTCCGCTCCACTTCCGGGCCGGTGATCGCCAAGGCCGGGGATCTGGCCGCCCAGCTCACCAACCTGGAGGAGCGCGACGTCCTGTTCATCGACGAGATCCACCGGCTCAACCCGGCGGTCGAGGAGATCCTCTACCCGGCCATGGAGGATTACCAGCTCGACCTGATCATCGGCGAGGGCCCGGCGGCGCGCTCGGTCAAGATCGAGCTGCCGAAGTTCACGCTCGTTGGGGCCACGACGCGGGCGGGGCTGCTGACGACGCCGCTGCGCGACCGGTTCGGGATCCCGATCCGGCTGGAATTCTACGAGATCGACGAGCTGGAGCAGATCGTGGCGCGCGGCGCGCGGGTGCTGGGCCTGGGCATGTCGGCGGAGGGCGCCAACGAGATCGCCCGTCGGGCGCGGGGCACGCCGCGGATCGCCGGGCGGCTCCTGCGGCGGGTGCGGGACTTCGCGGTGGTGGCGGAGGCCGAGACGGTGACGCGGGCGATCGCCGACCGGGCGCTGCAGCTCTTGGACGTGGACGGGGCGGGTCTCGACGTGATGGACCGCAAGTATCTGAGCCTAATCGCGCGCGCGTTCGGGGGCGGGCCCGTGGGGATCGAGACGATCGGGGCGGCGCTGTCGGAGCCGCGGGACGCGATCGAGGACATCATCGAGCCCTACCTGATCCAGCGCGGCTTCGTGCAGCGCACACCCCGCGGACGCGTCCTCACCCGACACGCCTACCGGCACATGCAGATGCCGGAACCGAAGCGCGAGACGCCCGGGCAGTTCGGCTTTTTCGGTGACGGAGAGCCCTGAGGACCGGTCAACGCGTCTCCATGCATTGAATTCGGACCAGCATTTCACCGGGCACATGCGCGGGACGCGCGATGCTGCGCGCGGCAGCCGGGTGCGTTCCGCGTCGCGATCTCGGCAAGTCGCTGCCGTAACAGCCATTTTGTCGATCGTCTCGGAACAATATTGCCAAGCTTAGGCGGGGATCTCGTCGATCACGTAAGTGTAAAAACTGCCGGATCGCGTGGAACAGCGCCGAAACGCGACAGTTGGGGAGGCGACCGCGCCGGGTCCGCTCGGCGCCGGCAAGGCTGTCCCGATCAGGGTCCTGCCCTCCGATCGCGGCAGATCTTCGCGATCTCAAGAACAACGTCAGGGATAAACTTCCGCCATGAAGAAACTCACGCTCGCCGTGCTCGGCCTGTCCGTCGCCGCCATCTCGGCGCCCGCCTTCGCGCAGGACGCCCTGCCGATCCGCGTGCTGCCCTTCGCCAATCAGGACGGCGTCGGCGCCGCCGCGACCGAGACGCCCGCCTTCCGGGCCGAGGCGCTGCGTTCGGACGCCGCCAGCATCGAGGCGAGCCGGATCGCCCTCCAGCGGTCGCGCAACCCCCGGGTCCGCAACTACGCCAACCGCGTCCTTGTCGAGCGCAAGGCGACCACCGACGCGCTGCTGCCGCCGAACACCTCCCTCACCCGCAACGGCTCGGTGGTCTCCGACAACCAGGGCATCCGCACCGACCTGAGCAACCCGGTCGGCCTCGTGCTCGCGCCGGTGACGGTGGCCGCCAACATCGGCACCGGCATCGTCGGCGGCGCCCTCGGCGCGGTCGGCATCGTCGACAACAGCCCGGCCGAGCCTGGCCGCCGCGTGGCCCTCGGCGAGCGCGGACAAGCGCGTCTGGCGCAGCTCCAGGCGGCCCCGAACGGCCGGGCCTTCGACCGGACCTACATCGACCAGCAGGCCCGCTCGGACGCCCGCACCCTGGCGCTCTACGACGCCTACGCCAAGCAGGGCGACAACGCCCAGGGCCGCAAGTTCGCCACCGAGGCCCTGCCCTACATCGCCGACGAGCACGCCCACTCGGCGAGCCTCGCGGCCCGCATCGGCGGCTGAGCGCCGCGCATGGCGTGATCTGCGCGAGGGCCGCCCCAGGGCGGCCCTCGTCGTGTTGCGCCGTCGCACAGCCCGTCGCTAAAGGGGCGCATGAGCGCGATCGAGCCCGCCAAGAATGGATCCGCGGAGGACGGTGCCCCGCCCCACCGGATGGGCGTGCGCGTCTACTACGAGGACACAGACTTCTCCGGCTTCGTCTACCACGCCAGCTACCTGCGCTTCCTCGAGCGCGGCCGCACCGAATTGTTGCGGGAACTCGCCGGCGACCAGTCGGACCTGCACCGCGACGCACGCGGCCTCGTCTTCGTGGTGCGGCGCATGAGCCTCGATTTCCTCCGGCCGGCCCGGATGGACGACCTGCTCACCGTCGTGACCCGCACGCGCGCCCTGCGCGGCGCCTCGATGCAGCTCGCCCAGGACGTCCGACGGGGCGACGAAGTGCTGGTCTCCGCGGAGGTCACGGTCGCCTGCGTGCGGGACGGCCGCGCCGTCCGCCTCCCGGACGCGCTGCGGCGGCGGCTCGCGCCCGGTGAGGCCGCCTAGACCTCAGCCGGCCCGCGCCGGGTCGGCCTCGCAGAGCACCCGCGCGAAGGCGTTGACGATGGTCAGCGCGTCGTACTCGACCGAGACCAGCTGGTAGCCCATCCCGACCATCTCCCGGGCGCGCGCCGGCGACGGCGCGAAGGCGCAGGGAATCTTGCCCGCCGCCCGGGTCTTGCGCGCGATCTCCCCGAGGGCCGCCGTGACCGCCGATCCCAGCGGGTCGATGGCCGCCCCCTTGGACAGGGCGATCGACAGGTCGGCGGGGCCGACAAGGACGCCGTCGATGCCCGGCACGGCGAGGATCGCCTCTAGGTCGGCGATCCCCGCCTCGGTCTCGCACATGGCGATCGTGAGCGCCCGATCGTTGGCGCCCGCGAGGTAGTCCGCGCCGTTCCGGAGCCCCGAGAGCCACATGGCCCGGTCCGGTCCCCAGCTCCGCTGGCCGACCGGCGGGAATTTCGCGGCCGCCGCCAGGGCCTCGGCATCCGCGACGGTGTTGATCATCGGCGCCACGACGCCGGCGGCGCCCGCGTCGAGCATCCGCGAGACCATGGCGAAGTCGCCCACCGGCACGCGCACCAGGGTCGATTTGCCGGCCAGGGCGACCTCGGTGATGGCCGCACACGACGTCTTGTAGTCGTAGGTGCCGTGCTGCTGATCCAGCAGGACGGCGTCGAATCCGGCGCGCGCCAGGAAGCCGGCCAGCATCGGGTCGGCGATCATGGACCAGCCCAGGAACCGGGCCGGGCCGGTGGGCAGCAGATCGGGCAGGCTGGGAACGGGGAGGGTCATGCGCGTCCTGCGTATCTCAGGGCTGTCGACTCGGCGCCGTGGGCCGCGACCATACGGGAGGCGCTTTCGGCAGGTCCAGCCCGGACGGCCCGTCGGACGGCGGCACATGCCTCAGGATCGCCCGGATCGAAACCGATCCTTAACCCTGCCGCGCCCTTAACGGAGGCGATGCCACGGCGGGGCGCGGGGGCCGTCGACGGCCCTTACTTTCGACAGATTCGCGGGCGACAGCGTTGATATCGCTCACGGATCCGGCGGACGCGGGCCTCGCCCGGCGCATCGCGATCCGGAGCAGGAGACCTCGACGGATGAACCCAGCCGACGCGATGCAGGCCGCGCCTGTCGCCGACATGACGCTGCTCGGCCTGTTCCTGCAGGCCCACTTCGTCGTGAAGATCGTGATGATCGGGCTGCTCAGCGCCTCGATCTGGTGCTGGTCGATCATCGTCGACAAGACGCTGCTGTTCCGCCGGACCAAGGCCGAGATGGACGCGTTCGAGGACGCCTTCTGGTCCGGCCGCTCCCTGGAGGAGCTGTTCCGCTCGTTCAACGACCGGCCGGCCACGGGCCTCGCCGCCGTCTTCGTCGCCGCCATGCGCGAGTGGAAGCGCTCGTTCGAGGGCTCCGGCCGGCAGATCCAGTCGCTGTCGCAGCGCATCGAGAAGCAGCTCGACGTCACCATCCACCGCGAGGTCGAGCGGCTGGAGTCGCGCCTGCTGTTCCTCGCCTCGATCGGCTCGGCCGGCCCGTATATCGGCCTGTTCGGCACCGTCTGGGGCATCATGACCGCGTTCACCTCGATCGCGGCCTCGAAGAACACCTCGCTCGCGGTCGTCGCCCCCGGCATCGCCGAGGCGCTGTTCGCCACCGCCATCGGCCTGTTCGCCGCGATCCCGGCGGTGCTCGCCTACAACAAGCTCCAGGCCGAAGTCTCCAAGGCGCAGTCGCGGCTGGAGAGCTTCGCCGACGAGTTCTCCGCCATCCTCTCCCGCCAGATCGACGAGCGGCTGCCGCTCGCCGCCTGAACCGGCTGATCCAGAGGAGACCGATCCATGGGCATGGCAGCGGGCGCATCGCAGGGCGGCAAGCGCCGCCGGCGCCGGGGCCGCCGCGGCGGACCCATCAACGAGATCAACATGACGCCGTTCATCGACGTCGTGCTCGTGCTCCTGATCATCTTCATGGTCGCGGCGCCGATGATGACCGTCGGCGTCCCCCTCGACCTGCCGCAATCCAAGGCCTCGCCGCTCAATTCCGACGTGAAGCCGATCACCCTGTCGATCCGCCAGACCGGCCAGGTCTTCCTCGGGGAGGACGAGCTCACCGACGACTCGATCGTGCCGAAGCTCATGGAGACCGCCAAGACCGGGACCGAGGAGCGCGTCTTCGTGCGCGGCGACAAGCGGGTCGATTACGGCCGCGTGGCGCAGGTGATGGCGATCGTGACCGGCGGCGGCTTCAAGAAGGTCGCCCTCGTCACCGAGCCTGAGCATCAGTAGGGCCGTCCCGTGGAGTTCCGCTTCGACCGCAAGGAACCGGGTGTCTGGATCTCCGCCGGCACCCACGTCGCGCTCCTCGCGCTGGCGCTGGTCAGCGTCGCGGCCCCGGCCCTGCCGGAGGCCCAGGAGGGCGTGCCCGTCGAGGTGATCACCGAGAACCAGTTCTCCGAGATCACCAAGGGCGAGCGTCAGGCCGACAAGCCGATGCCGAACGCCACCTCGCGGGCCGACCGCAAGGCCGAGAAGCTCGAGGACCGCGAGCCTGAGAATTCCAAGCAGGACGCGCCGACCGCGCCGACCCGCACGGCCGAGATGAAGCTCGCCAACGCGGACGAGATGCCGCTGCGCGCCGAGCCCGATCCGCAGGAGGCGGCCCAGGCCGCCAAGGCGGCGGAGAAGGCGGCGCAGGAGAAGCGCGACGCCGAGAAGGCTGCCGCCAAGGCGGCCGAGAAAGCGGCCGAGAAGGCCGCCGCGGAGAAGGCTGCCGCCGCCAAGGCCGAGGCGAAGGCCAAGGCCGAGGCGGTCGCGAAGGCCGAGGCCGAGAAGCGCGAGCAGCTCGAGAAGCTGATCGAGAAGCAGGAAGCCGAGGCCGCGGCGGCCGCCCAGAAGGCCGCCGCGAAGAAGGCCGAAGCTGCCGCCAAGGCGGCCGAGAAAGCGGCCAAGAAGGCCGCCGACGCGAAGGCCAAGGCCGAGGCGGAAGCCGAGCGCCAGAAGGAGATCGCGGAGGCCAAGGCCGAAGCCGAGCGCGAGAAGGCCGAGGCCGCCGCCAAGGCGAGAGCCGAGGCCGCGAAGGCGGAGGCCGCCGCCAAAGCCGAGGCTGCCGCCAAGGCGAAGGCGAAGGCCATGGCGGACGCGAAGGCCAAGGCCGATGCCGAGGCCAAGGCGCGCAAGCAGGCCGAGCTCGCCGACAAGTTCAACGCCGGCGACATCCGCTCGATGCTCGCCTCGAAGGCGCCGTCGCAGTCGACCGGCGCCACCGGCCACGCGGTGCAGAAGGTGGCGGCGCTCGGCGCCGCGACCGGCAACGCGCAGCGCCTCTCGCCGTCGCTGCGCGACGCCCTGGTCGGCCTGCTCCAGCAGCAGATCGAGCGGTGCTACTCGGCGCCCCCCGGCGCGGCCCAGGGCGTGGTCCTGCCGGTTCTCGACATCCGCCTGAATCCGAATGGCTCGCTCAGCACGGAGCCGCGGATCATGCGCGGCGGGGCGAGCGCGGTCGACCAGTCAATCGCGCAGGCCGCACTCCGGGCGGTCCGCCGCTGCGCGCCGTACAACATTCCGGCCACCTACGCGCCGTACTACAATGACTGGAAGGCCATCAACGCGGAGTTCGAGTTCACGGCGACCTGAGGTCTTCCAGCCAGTGTCCCGCCGTCCCCGCGTTCCCGTCTGATCGTCACTCGGATCCGACCCACCATGCTGCACCTCCCCTCCGTCGGGCGCATCCCGACGTCCTATGCCGCGCGCCTGCTCGCGCTCCTCGTGATGCTGACGGGCTTCCTGGCGGGGCCGGCCCAGGCGCAGCTGCAGCTGCGCATCGGCGGCGGCAACTTCCAGCCGATGCCCATCGCCATCGCGGATTTCGGCGGCGACCCGAGCCTCGCGGGCCTCGTCTCCGGCGTGGTCACCAACGACCTGCGCCGCTCCGGCTACTTCACGCCGCTCGACCACGCCCGCTTCCCCGAGCAGCCGAACTTCGACGCCGCGCCGAACTTCGAGAAGTGGCGCGCCACCGGCGTGCAGGGCCTCGTCACCGGCCGGGTCGTCCGCGAGGGCGGCCGGGTCAAGGTCGAGTTCCGGCTCTGGGACGTGACCAACGGCCAGCAGATGACCGGCCAGCAATACGGCACCGACGCCGCCAACGTCCGGCGCACCGGCCACCTGATCGCCGACGGGGTCTACACCAAGATCACCGGCCTCGGGCCCTGGTTCGACAGCCGCATCGCCTTCGTGGACGAGACCGGCCCCAAGGAGAACCGCCGCAAGCGCCTAATGGTCATGGACCAGGACGGCGCCAATGTCCGGGCGATCACCACCGGCGAGATGTCGATCGTGGCGCCGCGCTACTCGCCGGCCACGCAGGACATCGCCTTCATGGCCCAGGCCACCGGCCACCAGCCGCGGGTGCAGATGATCAACCTGGAGACCGGCTCCCGCCAGGCGCTCGGCAACGTCGATTCGATGAGCGCGAGCCCGCGCTTCTCCCCGGACGGCCGCAAGATCGTGATGAGCGTCCAGCAGGGCGGCAACGCCGACATCGTCACGATGGACCTCGCCTCGAAGGCCCAGCGCTCGATCACCAACGGCATGGCGATCGACACCTCGCCGACCTACTCGCCGGACGGGTCGCAGATCGCCTTCGAGTCCGACCGCGGCGGCTCCCAGCAGGTCTACGTGATGGGGGCGGACGGCTCGAACCCGCACCGGATCACCTTCGGCCCCGGCTCGGCCTCGCAGCCGGCCTTCTCGCCCCGGGGCGACCTGATCGCCTACACCCGCCAGCGCAACGGCGGCTTCGCCATCTGCGTCTCGAAGCCCGACGGCTCCGGCGAGCGCGTGCTCACCGAGGGCTTCCACAACGAGGGCCCGACCTTCGCGCCGAACGGCCAGTACGTGCTGTTCTTCCGCGATCCGGGCGGCCAGGGCGGCGGCAAGCTGTTCATGGTCGACATCACCGGCAAGGTGGAGCAGCCGGTCCCGACGCCCGCCTACGCGTCCGACCCGACCTGGTCGCCGCTGCTGTCGGGCCGCTGAGCGCGTCGCGGAGCCCGGCTCACGGGGCGGGCTCCGGGGCCGTTCCCGATTCTGGTGCAACGGTTCGGCAGGACGGCAGGTCCGGTCGAGAGAGCTGCGCCTTACCCCTCCCCCATACGGGAGAGGGGACCCGCGTTTCGTGCGGCGCCGGCTCGCGGCGCCACGATCGCCACGGCCGTCATCCGGGACGCGTCGCGTCCCGAGCCGCGCGAAGGCGCGCTATCCCTGCACCATCAGCCGGTCGCGGGCCCTCAGCGCCGGGAAGAGCCTGCCCCAGAGCAGCGCGACCCCGACCGTCGCGGCGCCGCCGACCACCACCGCCGGGACCGCGCCGATCGCGGCGGCGAGCAGCCCCGATTCGAACTCGCCGAGCTCGTTCGAGGCGCCGATGAACACCGTGTTCACCGCCGAGACGCGGCCGCGCATCGCGTCCGGCGTCTCGCCCTGCACGAAGGTCTGGCGCACGTAGACCGAGATCATGTCGGCGGCGCCCGTGACGAACAGGCAGGCCATCGACAGCGGCAGCGACGTCGACAGCCCGAACGCGACCGTGGCGGCCCCGAACACCGCGGCGGCGCGGAGCATGCGAACGCCCGCGTGGCGCCGCAGGGGGTAGTTCGCCAGCAGCACCGCCATGGCGACAGCCCCGAAGGCCGGCATGCTCCGGAGCGCGCCGAGGCCGAGCGGGCCGACGTGCAAGACCTCCGCGGCGTAGATCGGCAGCAGCGCCGTGGCGCCGCCGAGCAGCACCGTGAACAGGTCGAGGCTGATCGCCCCGAGCACCACCGGCTGGGAGCGGATGTAGTCGATCCCGGCCGAGAGCGCCGCCCAGGTGATCGGCGGCCGCTCGCTCACCGCCGCCGGCCGGTAGCGGATCAGCAGGGTCAGGGCGCTGGCCAGGGCGAAGCTGCCCCCTGCCCCACCGAACACGACGGCGGGTCCGAGGGCGTAGAGGAAGCCGCCGAGCGCTGGCCCCATCACCGACGCGCTCTGCCAGAGGGACGCGTTCCACGCGATCGCCGAGCCGAAAAGCGGCCCGGGCACCAGGGTCGGGAGCAGCGCCTGCAGGGCCGGGTTGGCGAAGGCCCGGGCCGTGCCGACGACGATGACCAGGGCGTAGATCGGCCAGACGGAGTGCACGCCCGCGAGGGCGCAGGCGAGGAGGCCGAGACTCGCCGCGCTCTGGAGCGCGAAGGCGGCGGCGCCGACGAGGCGCCGGTCGTAGGCGTCGGCGACGTGGCCGGTGATCAGCGCGCACAGCACCGCCGGCAGGAAGCCCGCGAGGCCCACGAGGCCCAGCGCCAGGGCGGAATGGGTCAGGTCGTAGACGTACCAGCCGATCGCCACCGCCTGCATCTGGTAGGCGAGGCCCGTGAGGAACCGGGCCGAGCCGAACAGGCGGAAGTCGCCGATGCCGAAGACGGCCCAGCCGGAACGATCATGCGCGGACATGCCTCCTGCTGCGCGGGACCGGCCGCGGAATCAAGCGCTACGGTGACGTTCGCCGGTCGGATGTCGGCGGCTCCGGTCTGCTCGACTGCAGCGTCAGGGTCGGCTTGCGCGGCGGCGGCGGCGGCGGCGGCGGCGGAGGCGGAGGCGGCGACAGGACGGGCGGCTCGGGTTCGAGCGGCGGCGCGCGCCGGCCCTCGCCCGCGAGGTCGGTGGGGAACGTGCAGGTGACGCGGGTGCCGCTGCCCGGCGCGGTCTCCAGCTGCACCCGTCCCCCGTGCAGCTCGACGAAGGAGCGCACGATCGACAGGCCGAGGCCGACGCCCCGGTGGCGGGTTCCGAGGGTGTGGCTCTCGAAGCGGTTGAACACCGAATCGGCGATCTCGGGGGGCATGCCCCGGCCGTGGTCGCGCACGCTGAGGAGAAGCTCCTGCGCGGTCCGGCGGGCATGGACCTCCACGCGCTGGCCGGCATCCGAGAAGCCGACGGCGTTCGAGAGCAGGTTGAACAGGATCTGGCGCACCCGCTTCCCGTCGGCGTGAACGCTGCCGATATCCTCCGGCACGTCGAGGGCGAGGGTGATGTGCGATTCGGCGAGCCGGTCCTCGATGCCGCGGACGGCGGCCTCGACGGTGGCCTGGACGTCGACCTCCTCCCGCTGCAGCTCCAGCGAGCCGGCGTCGATCGAGGCGAGGTCGAGGATGTCGTTGATGATGACGAGCAGCGCCGCCGAGGAGCGCATGATGTGGTCGGAATACTCGCGCTGGCGGTCGTTGAGCGCGCCGACGGTCTCGTCGCCGAGAAGCTGGGTGAAGCCGATGATGTTGGTGAGCGGGGAGCGCAGCTCGTAGGAGACGTGGTGCACGAAGGTGTCGCGCAGCTGCGCGGCCTTCTCCAGGGCATCGTTCTTCTCGGTGAGCGCCCGCTCGACGTTCACACTCGCCGTGACGTCGATCAGGGTCAGGAGCGTCGCGCCCTCCGGGAGCGGCTGCGCGGCGCAGTCGAGCACGGTGCCGTCGACCACCTCGAGGCGGCACGTCCGGGCCGTGCGCGATTCGAGGCCGACCACCGCGTCGCGGATGTCGAGCCACGGCTCCTCGACGGGGGCGAGCGCCCGGCAGGCGGCGATCACCGCGTCCACGTGCGGGCGCTCCTCGATCATCTCCGGGTCGAGCCGCCACACGGTGAAGAAGGCGCGGTTGGCGAGGGACAGGCGCCCGTCCGCGCCGAACACGGCCACCGGCTCGGCCAGCGTGTCCAGGGTCTCGGCCTGCAGGCGGCGCAGGGCGTTGTAGCGGGACTCGGCGTTCAGGCGGTCGGAGACGTCGTCGAACAGGTAGGTCAGGCCGCCCTGCGGGTTCGGGTCCGCGACCACGCGCAGGGTTCGGCCGTCGGGCAGGTACCACCAGGTCTGGTTCGCCTCCGCGGCCCGGTAGGCGGACAGCACGCCCTGCTTCCAGCCGCGGAAATCCGCGTGCTCCTCGAGCTTCCGCTCCGCCCGCAGGTGGTCGAGGATCTCGCCGTCGGAGGGACGCCCGTCGAGGAAGGCCTGATCGAGATCCCAGAGCTGCCGGTAGGCGGCGTTGTGGAAGATCAGCCGCTGCGAGACGTCGAACATCGCGACCGCGGTCGGCAGCTGGTCCAGGGTCCGCACGTTGGCGTTCATCTGCCGCTGCAGGTCGGCCCGGACGCTCTCGAGTTCCGACACGTCGATGGCGATGCCGACGCGGCCGGTTTCCAGCCCGGTCTCGAATACGTCGAGCATCCGCCGGTTCCCGGCCACGATGGCCGAGAGGCGCGGGACGCTCCGGGTCAGGCCGGCGAACCAGGCCGCCTCCTCGCGGGCGATCGTCTCGCGGGCCGGCCGGTCGAACAGCTCCAGGCCGGCGTCGAGGGCGGCCTCGCGGCTCTCCGCCTCGACCGCCGCCACGTAGGCGGCGTTGATCCAGCTCAGACCACCGTCGCGGTTGCGCCGCCAGACCGGCTGGGGGATCGCGTCGAGGAGCCCCGACAGGGCCGAGAGTCCCCGGCGGGTCTCGTCCAGGGTCGCGCGCAGGTCGGCGATCTCGCAGCGCTCCTGGCTGGTCTCGCGCAGGCGCAGGAGCGCCCGCCCCGCCACGGCCTGCCCGTGGGCCTCGATGTTGCGGCCGGTCTGGGTCCGCAGGCTCAGCGCGAAGCTGGTGCCGCGCGCCCGCAGGGTCTCGACGGCGGTCTCGACGGCGGCCGCGTCCGCGGCGACGAGCCACGTGCCGAAGGCCAGGACGCGGCGGGCGTAGCCGGAGGTCGGCCGCTCGCCGTGGATCGCGAGGCTGATGTCGCCCTCGACCACCGGCTCGCTGCGATGATCCCAGGTGACGATGATCTGCCGCTCGGCGTTGAGGAGCATCTCGGCCCGGTCATGGGCGCCGCGCAGGACGTCGAGGGTCGCGGCGAGCTCGCGCTCGCGGCGGGTCCACCGGCCGCGCTCGTAGAGGTGGAGGAGCGACAGGATCACCGCGAAGGCGACGAGGCCGCCGAAGATCGCCAGGGCGGCCACGCTGTGGATCTCCCGCGCGGGATGCGCGGCGGCGGCCTCCGGCAGCTCGGCGAAGGCCGCGCTCGCCGTCGTCAGCGCGAGCGCGCCCACGCCGATCCGAACGTGTGTCGCACGACCGACACCCATGGTTTGCCCCGCCCCCGTACCCGATGGCTGTCCGACCGGCGCGCGTCGCCGCGCGGCGCAGAAGGCACCGTTCCCGCGGCGATTCTCCCGAACCGCCGCAGCCCCATCGATCTAAGATTCGCCCGCACTCTAGGTGCGGCGGAATCGCCCCGGAAGGGGAACGAAGCGTGGCTTTGGGCAAAGTCGGCATAATCAGCCGTTAACGACACACAGAAGACACAGTTCGATTCGGCCGTCTGCGCTTGACAAACGAGAAGGCCCGGCGCAGCGCGCCGGGCCTCCAAATCTCTCCACCGGGCCGCGCCGCCGGATCGCGGCGGCGCGGTGCCGGCCCCGGAAACGAGGCCGTCCGCGCCACCGGCGATGCGGGCTCAGTAGCGGTAGTGCTCGGGCTTGAACGGGCCGCTCTCGGAGACGCCGATATAGGCGGCCTGATCGGGGCGGAGCTTCGAGAGCTTCACGCCGATCTTCTCCAGATGCAGGGCGGCGACCTTCTCGTCGAGGGTCTTCGGCAGGGTGTAGACCTGCTTCTGGTACTTGCCCGGGTTGGACCAGAGCTCGATCTGGGCCAGCGTCTGGTTGGTGAACGAGGCCGACATCACGAAGGACGGGTGACCGGTGGCGTTGCCGAGGTTCACCAGGCGACCCTCCGACAGGAGGATGATGCGGTGGCCGTCCGCGAAGGTGATCTCGTCCACCTGCGGCTTGATGTTCGACCACTTGAGGTTCTTCAGGCCGGCGACCTGAATCTCGTTGTCGAAGTGGCCGATGTTGCAGACGATCGCCCGGTCCTTCATCGCCCGCATGTGGTCGATGGTGATGATGTCCTTGTTGCCGGTGGCGGTGACGAAGATGTCGGCGCGCGGGGCCGCATCCTCCATGGTCACGACCTCGTAGCCCTCCATCGCGGCCTGGAGCGCGCAGATCGGGTCGATCTCCGACACGAGCACGCGGCAGCCGGCGTTGCGCAGGGACGCGGCCGAACCCTTGCCCACGTCGCCGAAGCCCGCGACCATCGCGACCTTGCCGGCCATCATCACGTCGGTGCCGCGGCGGATGCCGTCGACCAGCGACTCCTTGCAGCCGTACAGGTTGTCGAACTTCGACTTGGTGACCGAGTCGTTCACGTTGATCGCCGGGAAGAGCAGCTTGCCCTCCTTGGCCAGCACGTAGAGGCGGTGGACGCCCGTGGTGGTCTCCTCGGAGACGCCCTTGATGCTGTCGGCGAGACCGGCGAACCAGCCCTTCGGCTTCTCGGCGAGCTTGCGCTTGAGGAGCGCGAAGAAGACCTCCTCCTCCTCGCTCTCCGGCTTGTCGAGGAACGCGGTGTCGCCGTTCTCGGCACGCAGGCCGAGATGGACGAACATGGTCGCGTCGCCGCCGTCGTCGAGGATCATGTTCGGCATGCCGCCGTCGTGCCAGTCGAACAGGCGCGAGGTGTAGTCCCAGTACTCCTCCAGGGTCTCGCCCTTCACGGCGAAGACCGGGATGCCGGCGGCCGCGATGGCGGCGGCGGCGTGGTCCTGGGTCGAGTAGATGTTGCAGGAGACCCAGCGGATGTCGGCGCCGAGCGCCTTCAGGGTCTCGATCAGCACGGCGGTCTGGATCGTCATGTGGAGCGAGCCGGCGATCTTGGCGCCCTTCAGGGGCTGCGCAGCGCCGTACTCCTCGCGGACCGCCATCAGGCCCGGCATCTCCGTCTCGGCGATCGAGATCTCCTTCCGGCCGTAATCGGCCAGCCCGATATCCTTGACGATGTAATCCTTGGCCATGAGTCGATGGCTCCGTGTTCGCGTTGCGGGTCGGGGCAACCCCCTACCACCGCGCGGCCTACGAAGCAATCAAGACATAAAGATGTCTTTATGCGTTCTGATCGGCGGGGCGGCCGCGCGAACGCCCGCCCCGCCCCGGATCAGGTCCCGTCCGCCGCTCAGCGGGTCGGCCGCGCCAGCCACCCGAGGCCGAACGCGACGGCGGCCACCAGGGCGAGGGTCGTGCCGCGGTTCTCGTCCGCGCGCGCCGCGAGGGTGCGCCCGTGGCGCACGGCGCGGTCGCGGTAGTGCTGGCCGCGCTCGAGCGCCTCGTCCGCCAGGGCGTGCCCGCGCTCGCTGGCGTCGCGGAACCGGGCGCGCCCCTCCTCGACGAGGTGCTCGCCGCCGTCGCGCAGGTCGCGGACCGTATCCCGGGCCTCGCCGTAGGCGTACTGGGCAGCGCCGGCGGCCTGATCGTAGGCGCCGTCGAGCTGGTCGACGGCCCGGCCGCGCACTGCGCCCGCCGCCGTCTTGATCCGGCCGCGCAGATGGCGAACGCCGCCCTCGAGATGATCCCTGTTCATGCTGTCTCTCCATTCCGGCGCGCGCCCCGGGGGCGCGACGCCTGCGTCGGGGCGGAACGACGGCGGAAGGCTACGGTTCCCTGAGGAGCGGCGGAACGGCCTCAAGTTTCCGTGCATCGGCGAGCCGGCGCTGGAAACAGGTCCGGACCGGCGCAGCGTCCAGGGGCGCCACGGCGTCAATCGCCGGGATCAGATCGAGGCACATCGCGGCCGGGCGGGTGCCCCGATCTCTACGCACGACTCGGCCTGTTCTGGACCGCGCCGCCGCGGTGACTTGCCGGGCGGCGGGAATGTCTCGGGCCGAGGCTAGATCTCGATCTCGGTGCCGACCTCGACGACCTGCCGGGTCGGCACGCCGAAGAAGGCGCCGGTGCGCTCGGCGTTGCGCTGCATGAAGGCGAACAGGTTCTCCCGCCAGGGCGCCATGCCCCGCTTGTCCCGTCGCGGGATGATCGTCTCGTGCCCGACGAAGACGGTCATGTCGTCGAGGACGTGCGGCGGCAGGTGGCGCGATTCCACCGCGCAGGCCAGTCCCTCGGGGATCGAGGCCTCCTCCATGAAGCCGTAGCGGAGGATCACCCGGTAGAAATCCGGCGCCAGGATCGTCACGTGGGCGCGCCGGTCGCGCGGGACGGTGGGTGTCTCCTCGTAGAGCGCCGTGATGATCAGGATGCGCTCCATCAGGGCGTGGTTGCGCTCGACGAAGCGCGAGAGATGCAGAGGGATGCCGTGCTCGGCCGCCGAGAGGAACGCGGCCGTGCCCGGCAGCCGCAGCAGGTCACGGTGCTGGAGACCGCCGAGGAAGACGTCCTCCGGCAGGCGCAGGGCGGCCCTCGCCTCCTCGACCAGCTCGTTTCCCTTCTTCCAGGTCAGCATCATCGCGGCGACGAGCCCGGCGAGCAGCAGCGGAAACCAGCCGCCCTCGAACAGCTTCACGCTGTTGGCGGAGAAGAACACGAGGTCGATGGCGAGGAAGAAGCCGTTGACCGCGAGGACCAGGATCGGGTTGTAGCCCCAGCGGAGCGCGATCAGCGCGGCGAGCAGCGTGGTGATGCCCATCAGCATCGAGACCGCGATGCCGTAGGCGCCGGCCAGGGCGTCGGAGGAGCCGAAGACCACCACGGCCGTCAGGGTCGCCACGGCGAGCAGCCAGTTCACCGCCGGCACGTAGATCTGGCCGCGCTCCTCGTGCGCCGTCTGGACGATGCGCATGGCCGGCAGGAAGCCGAGCTGGACCGATTGCTGGGTCAGGGAGAACACGCCCGAGATGATCGCCTGCGAGGCGATGATGGTCGCCATCGTGGCGAGCGCGACCAGGGGCAGATGGCCCCAGTCGGGGCTGAGGCGGAAGAACGGGTTCTCCAGGGCGTCGGGCGCGGCGATCAGCAGGGCGCCCTGGCCGAAATAGTTGAGCACCAGCGCCGGCAGGACCAGCGCGAACCACGCGATGCGGATCGGCAGGGCGCCGAAATGGCCGAGATCGGCGTACATCGCCTCGCCGCCGGTCACCGCCAGGAAGGCCGCGCCGAGCATCGCGAAGCTGACGTGCCAGCCGGCATGGAGCATGAAATCGACGGCCCGGAACGGGTTGGCCGCCACCAAAATCTCGGGCTTGGCGACGATCCCGGCGATCCCGAGGAGCCCGAGGACGACGAACCAGACGAGCATGACCGGTCCGAACACCCGGCCGATGGCGGCGACGCCCTTGTGCTGGACCAGGAACAGACCGACCAGGATCACCAGCGTGATCGGCACGACGTACGGCCCGAGTGACGGCGCGTCGACCTTCAGGCCCTCGATCGCCGACAGCACCGAGATCGCCGGCGTGATCGCGCCGTCGCCGTAGAGCAGCGCCGCGCCCACCAGCCCGACCACCAGGAGCAGCGCCTTCCACGTGCCGGGCCGGGCCTGACGGGCGCCGAGCAGCGCCAGCATGGCGACGATGCCGCCCTCACCCCGGTTGTCGGCGCGCAGGATCAGCACCGCGTATTTCAGCGACACGATCAGGATCAGCGACCACAGGATCAGCGACACCGCGCCGGTGGCCGCCGCCGGCACCGAGGCGCCGCCGCTGGTCGCGGCCTTCACGGCCTCCTTGAACGCGTAGAGCGGGCTCGTGCCGATATCGCCGTACACGACACCCAGCGCGCCGAACACGAGGGCGGGCCGGAGCCTGTCGCGCGCCGCTTCCGCGTCGACCGCGCCGGTCTCGGATCGGGGACTCGCCGCCGGGGCAAGGGTCTGGCTCACCGCAGGATTCCCCCACGGCGCCACCCGGCCTCGACCATCCGGGCGCCGGGCGCGACGCCGTGGCGGTAAAGCTAGGGGCCACGGCCGCGCCGTCCAGCGACGCTCTCGCGGCGCTCAGATCGAGCCGGTCAGCTCCTCCGGGCAGGCGTCGCCACGGCGCAGACAGAATACGGGCGCGTCGGCATGACGGGCGATGGCCGCGGCCACGGTCGCGGCGGGCGCCGGCGCGCCCAGGCTCTCGCTGACCACCACCGCGCGCAGCGGCACATCGTGGAGCCGCAGGGTCTCGCAGGCCGTGAGCGCGTGGCTGATCGCCCCGAGATAGCTCCCCGAGACGAGGAGCGCCGGGACGCCGAGCGCGCGGAGCCAGTCCAGGCCGGTGGCGGCCTCGGTGACCGGGCTCATGAGCCCGCCGACACCCTCGATCAGCAGCGTGTCCTGGGTGCGGGCGATCTCAGCCTGGCACCAGCCGACGAGGTCGGCGAGGTCCAGGGAGCGCCCCTCCAGCACGGCGGCCTGATCCGGCGAGAGCGGTGCCGAGAACCGCCAGGGCGAGCAGGCCTCCACGGCCTCCTCGTCCAGGGCGAGCCCCTGCGCGTCCAGCAGCCGGGCGGTGTCGCTCTCGACGAAGCCGGGATCGCTGAGCGGCGGGACACCGCTGGCGAGCGGCTTCACCGTCCGGACCGCCCGGCCCTGCGCCCGCAGGCGGCGCGTCAGGGCGGCGGTAACGTAGGTCTTGCCGATCTCGGTCCCGGCCCCGGCGATGAACAGCGCCCGCGCGGGCATCCCCGCCTCAGGCCTGGAGGCTGCCGTGACAGTGCTTGTACTTCTTGCCCGAGCCGCACGGGCACGGCTCGTTGCGGCCGACGCGGCCCCAGGTGGCGGCGTCGGTCGGGTCGCGCTCCAGCACGGCGCCGTCCGCCGCGAGGCCCTGCGCCGCGAAGCCGTAGGCCGGTCCCCCGCCGCCGTCGCTGCCCGAGCCGAGACCGGCGTAGTCCATCTCGTTCTCGCCGGTGACCGGGTCGAGATGCTGGGCGAACATCGGCGGCAGCGCCGGACCGCCGGGCGGGTACTCCTCCTGCGGCTCCTGCATCATGATCTCGACCCGCGAGAGCTGCGCGGTCACCTGCTCGCGCAGGGCGGTCACGAGACCGTTGAACAGGTCGAAGGCCTCGGACTTGTACTCGTTCAGCGGGTCCCGCTGGGCGAAGCCGCGCCAGCCGATCACCTGCCGGAGGTGGTCCAGCGTCACGAGGTGCTCGCGCCAGAGATGGTCGAGCGTCTGCAGGAGGACCTGCTTCTCGATATAGGCCGTGACCTCGGCGCCGTTCTTCTCGGTTCGCTCGGCGTAGGCGGTCTCGGCCGCCTTGAGCAGGCGCTCGCGCATCTCCTCGTCGGCGATGCCCTCTTCCTTGGCCCAGTCCTCGACCGGCACGTCGAGGTTTAGGATCTCCTTCACCTGCTCGCGCAGGCCGGCGACGTCCCACTGCTCGGCGTAGGCGTTCTCCGGGATGTGGCGGGCGACGAGGTCGTCGATCACGCCCTCGCGCATCTCGTCCACGGTCTCGCGGACACTGTCCTGGCCCATGAAGTCGCGGCGCTGCTCGAACACGACCTTGCGCTGGTCGTTCATGACGTTGTCGTACTTGAGCACGTTCTTGCGCATGTCGAAGTTGCGCGCCTCGACCTTCTGCTGCGCCTTCTCGATGGCCTTGTTGATCCAGGGGTGGATGATCGCCTCGCCCTGCTCCAGGCCGAGCTTCTGCAGCATCCCGTCCATGCGGTCGGAGCCGAAGATGCGCATCAGGTCGTCCTGAAGCGACAGGTAGAACTTCGAGCGGCCGGGATCGCCCTGGCGTCCGGAGCGGCCGCGGAGCTGGTTGTCGATGCGCCGCGATTCGTGACGCTCGGTGCCGATGATGTAGAGGCCGCCGGGCAGCGCCTTCTTGCGGCCCGCCTCAGGATCGGCCTGCTCGCCCGAGGCCAGCACCTTGGTGCGGTTCTCGGCGATCTCCGCCTTGATCGCCGCGATGGCGGTGTCGCGCTCCGGACCGTCGGCGAGGTGGCCCAGCTCCTTCTCGATCCGCATCTCGAGGTTGCCGCCGAGTTTGATGTCGGTGCCGCGGCCGGCCATGTTGGTGGCGATGGTGATCGCGCCCGGCACGCCGGCCTCGGCCACGATGTAGGCCTCCTGCTCGTGGAAGCGGGCGTTGAGCACGGCGAAGCGCTTGGTCACCCGGCCCTCGCGGGCGGCGGCGTAGACGTCGGTCAGCGCGTTCGGGTCGGAGTAGTCGAGCAGGCTGTAGCCGGCCTTCTTGAGCATCTCGGCGAGGTGCTCCGACTTCTCGATCGAGCCGGTGCCGACCAGGATCGGCTGGTGGCGCGCATGCGCCTTGTCGATCTCGGCGATGATGCCCTCGTACTTCTCGCCGACGGTCCGGTAGACCTCGTCGTCCTCGTCGACGCGCTCGACCTCCTTGTTGGTCGGGATGTCGACCACGTCGAGTTTGTAGATCTCGGCGAACTCGTCGGCCTCGGTCGAGGCGGTTCCGGTCATGCCGGCGAGCTTCTTGTAGAGGCGGAAGTAGTTCTGGAAGGTGATCGAGGCGAGCGTCTGGTTCTCGGGCTGGATCGTGACCCGCTCCTTGGCCTCCAGCGCCTGGTGCAGACCTTCCGAGTAGCGCCGGCCCTGCATCATGCGGCCCGTGAACTCGTCGATGATCACCACTTCGTCGTTCTTGACGATGTAGTCCTTGTCGCGGGTGAACAGCGTGTGGGCGCGCAGGGCCTGGTTCACGTGGTGGACCAGCGTGACGTTGTGGGCGTCGTAGAGGTCGCCCTCCTTCAGGAGGCCGGCCTCGCGCATCGCCTCCTCGATAAACTCGTTGCCCTCCTCGGTCAGCGAGACCGTGCGCTGCTTCTCGTCGAGGTCGTAGAACTCCTTGCGCAGGCGCGGCATCAGCGCGTCGACCGCCACGTAGAGTTCCGACCGGTCATCCACCGGCCCTGAGATGATCAGCGGCGTGCGCGCCTCGTCGATCAGGATCGAATCGACCTCGTCGACGATCGCGAAGTTGTGCCCGCGCTGTGCCAGCTGGGACAGCTCGTACTTCATGTTGTCGCGCAGGTAGTCGAAGCCGTACTCGTTATTGGTGCCGTAGGTGATGTCGCAGGCGTAGGCCTCCTTGCGCTGCGCATCGTCGAGCCCATGCACGATCGTGCCGACGGAGAGGCCCAGGAACCGGTAGACCTGACCCATCCACTCGGCGTCGCGCGAGGCGAGGTAGTCGTTCACGGTGACGACGTGGACGCCCTTGCCCTCCAGGGCGTTGAGGTAGACCGGCAGCGTCGCCACCAGGGTCTTGCCCTCGCCGGTCTTCATCTCGGCGATGCCGCCCTCGTGGAGCACCATGCCGCCGATGAGCTGCACGTCGAAGTGGCGCTGGCCGAAGACGCGCTTGGCCGCCTCGCGCACCGTGGCGAAGGCCGGCACGAGGATGTCGTCGAGGCTCTTGCCGTTGGCGAGTTCGGCCTTCAGCATGTCGGTGCGGGCGCGCAGGGCCTCGTCCGAGAGGGCCTGGATCTCCGGTTCCAGCGCGTTGATCTGCGCGACGCGCGGGCGGTAGCCCTTGACGCGGCGGTCGTTCGAGGAGCCGAAAATCTTCTTGGCGATGGAGCCGAGCATCATAGACCTGCGGACGCGCGAGCCCGCCCACGGGTGAGCGTGGCGGGCCGGCCTGGACGGAGTTGGCCGGGCTTATAGAGGTAAACATCGCCCGGCGCACCTGGAAGGGGCAGCCCTCAACGCATGCCGGTACGGTCACGGTTCCGGCACCGGTGAAATGGCCGCGCTTGCCTTCTCGCCCGACGCGGGCCACCTGTGCCGCGGCGCGACGCCCGGCCGATCCGGCGCGGCGCCGAGACGTGAGCCGAGGACTTCGCCCGTATGCCGAACACCGCCCTTCTCCGGCGCGTCAGCGCGCTCGCCGTCATGGTCGCGATGCCGGGACTGGCACTGGCCCAGGCACCCCAGAAGGCCCCGACGCCGGCCGCCAACACGCCGGCCGCCGCCTCGCCCGCCGCGCCGGCCGCGGCGCCGAGCGCCGACGCGGTCGTGGCGAGCGTGAACGGCAAGCCGATCACGCAGGGCGACCTCGCCATCGCGGCCGATGACCCGGCCCTGTCGCTGCCCGGCGTCGACGAGGCCCAGAAGAAGAGCCTGCTCGTCGACTACATGGTCGACCTCCGCGTCGGCGCGCAGGCCGCCGAGGCCGCCAAGGTCGGCGACACGCCGGAATTCAAGCGCAAGCTCGCCTACTTCCGCGACAAGCTCCTGCTCGACGACTACCTGGAGCAGGAGGCCAAGCGCGCGGTCACGCCCGAGGCGGAGCACGCGATCTACGATCAGACCGTCAAGCTGATGAAGCCCGAGGAGGAGGTGCACGCGCGCCACATCCTGGTCGACAACGAGGCCGAGGCGAAGAAGATCGCCGCGCGCATCAAGGGCGGCGAGGACTTCGCCAAGGTCGCCGCCGAGGCGTCCAAGGACCCGGGCTCGAAGGCCGAGGGCGGCGATCTCGGCTGGTTCACCAAGGAGCGGATGGTGCCCGACTTCGCCAACGCCGCCTTCGCGATGAAGCCCGGCCAGGTCTCCGACCCGATCAAGACCCAGTTCGGCTGGCACCTGATCAAGGTCGAGGAGAAGCGGACCAAGCCGCAGCCGACCTTCGACGAGCTCAAGGAGCAGATCGACCAGCACCTGATCCGCAAGGCGCAGCAGGACATGATCCTGAAGCTCCGCTCGGAGGCCAAGATCGACCGCGCCGACGCGCCGCCGGCGGCTCAGGCCGCGCCCGAGCCGAAGAAGTGACGGTCCGGGGCTGACCGGCGCGGCCCTGCGGGGCCGCGCCGTGTCGTCAGTACGGCCGATCCGGGACGAGGTAGCTGGATCGCGCCGGGGCCGGCTGGGGCGTGATGCCGAGGGCCGAGAGTTCGGCGCCGCGGCGCCCCTCGGCGATCCTGTCGAGCACCGCGATCAGCAGCCACGGACACGCGATGCCGATGAAGAACGCCATGTGATCCTCCCGCGCCGAACCGATGGGCCCGTTCGGCTTAGGAAAATAATAGGCGGGCCGGGCCGCGCCGCAAGCGGCATCCCGGCCAGGATCTCAGATCCAGCCCTGGAGCTCGCGGCGCACGACGTGCTCGATCACCCGCATGCCGAGGTCGCTGTCGTTCAGGCAGGGGATGTAGGCGAAGCGCTCGCCGCCGTTCTCCTCGAAATAGTGCCGGTTCTCACCGTCGAGCTCCTCGAGGGTTTCTAGGCAGTCCGCCGTGAAGCCCGGGGCGACGATCGCCATCCGCTTCACGCCCGACTTCGCGAGTTCCATCACCGTCTCGTCGGTGTAGGGCTTCAGCCACTCCTCGTTGCCGAAGCGCGACTGGAAGGTGACCCGCATCTTCTCCGGAGACAGGCCGAGCGCCTCGCGGATCAGGCGCCCGGTCTTGTGGCACTGACAATGGTACGGGTCGCCTTTGAGCAGGTAGCTCCGCGGCACGCCGTGGAACGAGGTGAGGATCACCTCCGGCTCGAAGTCGAGCTTGGCCAGGCCCTCGCGGATCGAATCGGCCATGGCGGCGATGTAGACGGGGTCGTCGTGATAGGGCGGCGAGACCCGCACCGTGGGCTGCCAGCGCATGTCCATCAGCGCCCGGAAGGCCTGATCGCAGGCCGTGGCCGAGGTCGCGGCGGCGTATTGCGGGTAGAGCGGCACCAGCAGGATCCGGTCGCAGCCCTGGTCGAGCAGCGCCTGGATCCGGCCGGCGACCTCGGGCTTGCCGTAGCGCATCGCCCAGTCGACCACCACGGACTCGCCCATGGCCGCCTGGAGGCGCTCGCTCTGGCCGCGGGTGATCGTCTTCAGCGGCCCCTCGTTGAGCGCGTTGTTCCAGACGCTGGCGTAGTCGCGGCCCTTCGGCCCGGGGCGCTTCGTCAGGATGATCAGGTTGAGGAGCGGCCACCAGATCAGCCGCGGCACCTCGATCACCCGGCGGTCCGACAGGAACTCCTTGAGATACCGGCGCATCGGCCAGTAGGACGTGCCTTCGGGCGTCCCGAGATTCATCAGGAGCACGCCGACGCGGCCCCAGGCCACTTTCGGGTGGTCGGCCGGAAGGGTGCTCGCCGCGGGCTGCAGCGGTGCGAGGGGCCGGCCATTCGCCAGCGCGGCGGGTTCGACGCGTTCGTTCATGGCAGCGTTCCGGCGCCGCGCGCCGAGATCCTTCCTCTGGCTTCCGATATCCGGCGGCCGGCGCGTACGCCCTGGTACGCCTCGGCTTGGCCGGCGCTTAAACCCCGTCGGGTGCGCTTCCATGTAGGGTGCGAAGCCGCCCGGCGAAGGGCGGACGCGACATGCCGCACCGCGACAGGCCGCGCGCTCGACCCCCGTCCCTAAACACGGGCGGCTCCCGGCCGCAACCGCCGCGCCGATGACGGTGCGCGTCCGCCTCCTATCTCGGCGTGGAAACTGATCGCGAGAGACCATGGCCGCCACACCCGTCGCCGACGCCCTCACGGCCTTCCGCGCCTCCGGTTCGCCCTGGCTGAGCCTGCCGTTCTTCGCCGGCGGGGAGGCCGACGCCGTGGCGGCGCGGGTCGATGCCCGAATCGCCGCGGGCGCCCGCGTCCTGCCGGCACCGGACCGGATCTTCCGCGCCTTGGCCGAGACCCCGCTGCCGGACGTGCGGGCCGTGATCCTCGGGCAGGACCCCTACCCGACACCGGGCGACGCCAACGGCCTCGCCTTCTCGTTCGTGGGCTCCGGTCCCCTGCCCGCCTCGTTGAAGGTGATCCTGGCGGAGGCGGGATCCGACCGCGCCGCCGGCGGCGACCTGACGCCCTGGGCGCGGCAGGGCGTGCTCCTGCTCAACAGCGCGCTCACCGTCGAGGCCGGCAAGGCCGGGGCGCACCTGCGCTACGGCTGGGCCCCGCTGACCGATCAGGCCGTGAGCGCCGTCTCGGCCCGCGCGGAGCCCGCCGTGTTCCTGCTCTGGGGCGCCCAGGCGCGGGCCAGGGCCGCGCTCATCGACACGACCCGCCACGGCGTGTTCGAGAGCGGACACCCCTCGCCGCTCAACCGGGCCCGGGATTTTCCCGGCTCCGACCCGTTCGGCCGGGCCAACCGGTGGCTCGCCGCGCACGGGCGCCCGCCGATCGACTGGCGCCTCGGCTGAGGCCGGCGGCGATCCCGCGAATGGGCTATTGCGGCTTGGCGGGCTCGGCGGGCTTCGCCGGCGCGGCGGGGTCCTGGCCGGCGGGCAGGAGCACGTTCTTGGCCACCGTGCCCTCGGGCCCGTACTCGCCGGCCACCGCGAGGCAGGCCTGGTCGCGGTTCTGCGCCATCTGGTTCGACATCAGCGTGAACATGGTCTGCACCCGGTTGCCGAACGGTCCGCGCGGCTGGACGTCGCCGATCTGCACGTTCTGCTTCGCCAGCAGGGCCTCGAACTGGTCGCTGCCGATCCGGTAGCCGCAGACGTTCGAGGCCGCGAAGATGTAGGCGGCGAATTCCAGGGCCCGCGGCGACGGGGCGTTCCGGATCTGCGCCTGCGCCGGCAGGGCCGCGAGCGTGACGGCGGCGAGGAGTGTGATCCGGGTCGTAGTGGGGCGCATGCGCGGCGGTTCCTCGATCGGGGGCGGCCTCTCGCGGGCCGCCTCTGGCGGGCGGGACATAGGCCGGACCCGCGCGCGCGCCAATGCGACCGAAGATGCGACCCGAGATGTCGGCAATTCACCCGTCCCGGTTCACGGCCCGTTCGCCATAGGTCCAGTCGCCGGCCCGCGCGTCGACGAAAAGACGGTCGTTCTTCGACGGAACGCCCGGGTGAGAGAGAGTGTTAACCTGCTCGCGTCACGCCAGGACCTGCAGTGTGTCCAGATTCAGGCGGTCCGCATCGCATGTACGGCGTCCATCACCCGGCGGCCTCCATCCCACTCCCGGCTCGCGACGCCGACCGGCGCGCCCGGCCGGGTGCGCAAGGAGCCGCCAGCGCGGAGCGGCGCGGCGCGCCGGCGGTGCCGGTCGCGGCGGTCTGTCCGCACCGCGTCTCGCGCTGGGCCTGGGGCGAGGGCCTGTGGGCCGGGCAGGCCGTGGCGCTCCTGGTGCAGGATCTCGGGCAGGTCGAGGCCATGCGCCTCGGCCTCACCCGTCTCGGGCTGCGCGTCGTCTGCCTCGACTGCGCCGGCCGCGACCAAGCGCTGGCGGAAAGCCTCGCGCAGTCGGGCGCCGAGCTGGTCGTGGTCGATACCGCGCTCGCCGACGCCTATGCCGGCGTGATGGGCCGGCTCACCGCCTATCCGGCGGTGTGGTGGAACGGTCCGGGCGCCGACTACGCGAGCCTCGACCTCGCCCTCGCCGAGCACGCCTGACAACCGCCGCATCGCGGATCGCGCGCCGCGGCACCGTCGCGGACCTGAACCCTGCGTGCTACCGTCCGACGACGCGACCGGCCCCGTGCCAGGGAGGCCGGCGCCGGGAGACGTCGCCATGACCGCAGCCCTTGCCACGGCCCACGCCGCCAGCCCGGAGACGCCGGTGCTGTTGCGCATCGACGCCGACGGGGTCGCGACGCTGACGCTGAACCGGCCGCAGGCCCGCAACGCCCTGTCGATGGCCCTGATGGGCGCGCTCCAGGAGCAGCTCGATGCGATCCGCGCGGATCCGTCCGTGCGGGTGGTGATCCTGCAGGGGGCCGGCCCCGCCTTCTGCGCCGGGCACGACCTCAAGGAGATGCGCGCCGATCCGTCCCGCGAGGCGACCGAGGCGGTGTTCCGCACCTGCGCGCGGCTGATGCTGAGCCTCACGCGCCTGCCGCAGCCGGTGATCGCCCGGGTGCACGGGATCGCCACCGCCGCCGGCTGCCAGCTCGTCGCCACCTGCGATCTCGCCGTGTGCGCCGAGACCGCCCGCTTCGCCACGCCGGGGGTGCAGATCGGCCTGTTCTGCTCGACCCCGATGGTCGCCCTGTCGCGCGCCGTATCGCGCAAGGCCGCCCTGGAGATGCTGCTGGTCGGTGAGCCGATCGACGCCGCGGAGGCCCTGCGGATCGGGCTGGTCAACCGCGTCGTGCCGGAGGCGGAGCTCGACGCGGCGGTGGGCGCCCTGGCGGCCCGGATCGCCGGGAAGGCCCGGCGCGTCCTGGCGATCGGCAAGGAGGCGTTCGGCCGGCAGATCGAGATGGGCCTGGAGGACGCCTACGGCTACACCGCCGAGGTCATGACCCGGAACATGATGATGGCCGACGCGCAGGAGGGGATCGACGCCTTCCTGGGCAAGCGGCCGCCCCGCTGGGAGCCGTGAGCCGGCGTCCCGGTCCGCGCACTGGCGCGATACGACGCAGGCCCTCCGGCGCGACGCGCATAGGTGATGGCGCCGCCCTGCCCTAGGATGAGGGGCCTGTCCGACCCTGCCGGGCTCGGCGCCGCCACGCGGAACGGCTGATGAGCACCCTCGACCTGCTCGGTCTGACGCTGTCCTTCTACGGCACGATGCCGCCGCCGCGGCCCCCGCGGCCGAACCGCAACGGCGCCACCTGGGCCGCCGCCGTGATCTTCGGCGGCGTCTGCCTCGCGACGATCGGGCCGATGATCACCATCTGGAGCTTCCACCGGCCCTATGCCGAGGCCAAGGCGCGCTGCATCGCCTCCGGCGGCCGGGTCCTGTACGGGGCCCTCGACGGCAGCGGACCCTATCGCTGCGAGCGGCCCGCGGCCGCCGCGGCCGCCGCGCCCATTGCGCATCCGGCCAAGCCGGCGGATTAATCCGCCCGCCGCATGCGCTTCAGGTCGATCCGGCGCCTCCCGACGCGAACCCGGATAGCCTCACCTTGGAAAACGCGATCACCCGCTGGGTCCAGTCGACCGCCCTGATGCGGTCGGATGTCGAGGCCCTGATCGGCTTCGCGCTGGCGATCGGCGTCACCCTGCACGCCCTGCTGCGCAAGCGCCGGGTCAGCGTGGCGGTGGGCTGGATCGGGCTCGCGTGGCTGTCGCCGATCTTCGGCACCGCCCTGTACCTGACCTTCGGCATCAACCGGGTCTCGCGCCGCGCGCGGCGGCTGCGGACCAAGCCGTCCGACGCGACGCAGCTGCCCGACACCGACGACGCCGTGGTGCCGGAGGCGCTCTGGCCCCTCGACCGGGCGATCCGGCGGATCACGAGCCTGCCGGCCTTCGCGGGCAACACCGTGCAGATGTTCCGCAACGGCGACGCCGGCTATCCGCAGATGCTGGCGGCGATTCGCGAGGCGCGGTCCAGCATCGGCCTGTCGAGCTACATCTTCCGGGACGACGCCACCGGCCGCGAATTCTGCGACGCCCTCGTGGAGGCGAAGGCCCGGGGCGTGCAGGTCCGCGTCATCATCGACGGGATCGGCGGCGGCTATTTCCGCGCGCCGGTCTACCACCGCCTGACGGCCGCCGGGGTGCCGGCCGCCCTGTTCATGCACTCCGCCCTCCCCTGGCGGATGCCGTTCCTCAATCTGCGCTCGCACAAGAAGCTGCTGATCGTCGACGGGCGGATCGCCTTCACGGGCGGTCTCAACATCTCGCACCCGAACCGCGTCGCCCTGAAGCCCGAGCACCCGATCCGGGACACGCATTTCCGCCTGACCGGCCCCGTGGTCGAGCAGCTCGCCGCCGCGTTCGCGGCCGACTGGGCCTTCGTGGACGGCGAGATCCTCGACGGCCCCCCGTGGTTCGTCGACCTCGAGCCCTGCGGACCGAGCGTCGCCCGGGCGGTGACCTCCGGCCCGGACGCGGACGTCGAGAAGATCGAGCAGGTCATCCTCCAGGCGCTCGCCTGCGCGCGCCGGTCGGTGCGCTTCGTGACGCCCTACTTCCTTCCCGACGAGCTGGTGACCGGCGCGCTCGCCCAGGCCGCGACCCGGGGCATCACCGTCGACGTGATCATCCCGCGGGTCAGCGACCATCCCTACATCGACTGGGCGACCCGGGCGCATCTCGACCCGCTGCTGCGGGCTGGCGTGAACGTCTGGCTCGACGAGCCGCCCTTCGACCATTCCAAGGCGATGGTGGTCGACGACATCTGGTGCTTCGTCGGCAGCGCCAACTGGGACATGCGCAGCTTCCGGCTCAATTTCGAGCTGAACGTCGAGATCATCGACGCCGACCTCGCCGCCGACCTCGACCGGTTCATGCGCGGCAAGATGGAGGCGCGGCTCAGCCGGGAGGATCTCGCCGCGCGCGGCCTGCCGATCCGTCTGCGCGACGCAGGCGTGCGACTGCTGCTGCCATACCTTTGAACCGGGCGGGGGCGTGCGCCTCCGGCGCCGGGCCGAGATGGACGACAATCGGCCGGTGATCGGAGCGTCCCCGCGGCAGCACCGCGTGCGCGTGGCAGACGAGCCCGCGGGCGAGGCAGCGGTCGAGCCGCAGCGGCAGCACCTCGACCATCGCGTGGGTCGATTGCCGCGGTCCGACGTCGCGGAAGCCCGGGATCAGCGCCGGGCCGACGATGTTGTAGTCGCCGAGCACAGCCGCTCGCGGCGGCAGCTCGCCGACGATGCGCCGCAGCTGGCGCCGGTTCAGCATCTGTCCGTGCGACAGGTGGACGTTGGCCACGCCGAATTCGCCGAGATCGAGGATCTGGCAGACCCGGTGCACGAGGGCGCCGGAGGGGAGCGCGATGACCCGGGGCGGCGCCGCCCAGGGCTTCGGGCTCCACATGGCGAGCCCGTGGATCCGGCCCGGCAGGGGCGCCCAGGCGTAGTGGCCGCCGATCCGGTCCAGCAGGAAGCCGATGGCGCGCGTCGCCTCCTGCATCAGCAGCAGGTCGGGCTTCTCCTGCGCCACGAGGGCGGCGACGTCGTCCACCGCCGCGCCGGTGCGCCGCAGCAGGTTCCAGCTCACGATCTTGAAGGGCTGGTGCGGCCGCTCGGCGGGGCGGATCGGCGTGACGGGCGACGGTGCGGGGGTGGAGCGGGCCGGGCGTGCAGCAGGATTCATCGGGCCGGTCTCGTACCTCAACGCGCGGCGCTCCCGCCACCGCCACGCTCTAACGCGCCCGGAGCCGGGACGTTCGACCGCTTTCGCGCCGGGCCCGGGCGCGGTCCGACCTGGGCGCCCCACAGCCCATCGCCGGGCGCCGCTTGAGGCGGACCCGGTCGGCGGCCTAAGAGCCGGCATGGCGACGCCGGCCGCTCCGCGGATCGCCGCGCACCGCCATCCCACCGATCCCGTCCGGAGGCCATGACGGCGTTCAGCTTCATCCATGCCGCCGACCTGCATCTCGGCAGCCCGCTGTCGGGCCTCGCCGCGCGCGACGCGGAACTGGCCCGGCGCCTCGCCGCGGCGAGC
Organism: Methylobacterium sp. 275MFSha3.1; assembly: GCF_900108435.1. NCBI lineage: Bacteria > Pseudomonadati > Pseudomonadota > Alphaproteobacteria > Hyphomicrobiales > Methylobacteriaceae > Methylobacterium > Methylobacterium sp. 275MFSha3.1. The sequence continues at coordinate 75,551 of NZ_FNWP01000009.1, forward strand.
CGGCAGGCCTTCGAGGATCTGGTGACCCAGGCGATCGAGCGGTCGGTCGCCTTCGTCGTTGTCGCGGGTGACGTCTACGACGGCGACTGGGCCGACACCACGATCGGCCTGTTCTTCGCCCGGCAGGTCGCGCGCCTCGACCGCGCCGGCATCCCGACGATCCTCGTGCGCGGCAACCACGACGCCGAGAGCGTCATCACGCGCTCGATCACGCTGCCGGCCTCCGTCCACGTCTTCCCGACCGCCCGCGCCGGCACCCTGCGCCTCGACGCGCTCCGCGTCGCGGTCCACGGCCGCAGCTTCCAGGGCCGGGCCGTGGAGGAGAACCTCGCGCTCACCTACCCGGCCGCCGTGCCGGGCTGGTTCAACCTCGGGGTCCTGCACACCTCCTGCACCGGCCACGCCGCCCACGAGACCTACGCCCCCTGCTCGGTCGCCGACCTCGCGGCCCGGGGCTACGAGTACTGGGCGCTGGGCCACATCCACGAGTACGCGGAGCTGTCCCGGGATCCCTGGATCGTGTTCCCCGGCAATCTCCAGGGCCGGAGCGTGCGCGAGTGCGGCGAGAAGGGCGCCGTCGTGGTCGACGTCGCCGACGGGCGGGTGACCGGCGTCAGCCGCCTGCCCCTCGACCGGGCGCGATTCGAGCAGATCACGGTCGACCTCGCGGCGGTGGCCGACGCGCGCGGCGCCGTCGAGGCCGTCGAGGCGGCGCTGAGGCCCCTGGCCGGGATCGCGGCGCGCCGGCTGCTCCTGGTCCGCGTCCACCTCGCCGGGACGACCCGGGCCCACGACGCCCTCGCGGCCGATCGCGAGTCCCTGACGGCCGAGATCCAGGCGGCCGCGCACCGGCTGCACGAGGACATCTGGCTGGAGCGCCTGAAGATCGAGACCCGCCGCCCGCGCGCCGCGGCGGAGCCGACCGGCGCCGCCATCGACCCCGCGGCCCTGCTCGCCGACCTCGACCGCGACCCCGAGTTCCGCGCCCGGGCGAAGGCGGCGCTGGCCGAGATCGGCGGCCGGATGCCGGGGACGGCCGCCGCCGAGGCCGACCTCGACGCGGAGTTCGACGCGCTCTGCGCCGAGGCCGAGGCCCTCGTCCTCGGACGCCTCGGCGGCCGGCACTGCTGAGGCGCGCGCCCATGGACCCCCGATGCGCCTGATCCGCCTCGCCTTGGAGCGCTACGGCGCCTTCACGGACCGCACCGTCGCGTTCCGGCCCGACGCGCGCCTGCACGTGGTGCTGGGCGCCAACGAGGCCGGCAAGAGCACCGCGCTGGCGGCGGTCACCGACCTGCTGTTCGGCTTCGGGAAGACGACGCCCTACGCCTTCCTGCACGACATGCCGCAGCTGCGCCTCGGCGCGGAGATCGCCGCCGCCGACGGACGCCGGCTGTCCTTCCGCCGCCGGAAGGGCAACAGCCGCACCCTCATCGACGCCGACGACGCGCCGCTCGCCGACGACGCGCTGGCCCCGTTCCTCGGCGGCCTGTCCCGGACGGTGTTCTGCCGGGCCTTCGGACTCGACGCGGCGAGCCTCCGGGCCGGGGGCCGCGAGATGGTCGACGTGGAGGGCGAGGTCGGCGCGAGCCTGTTCGCGGCGGGCTCGGGCCTGCGCGGCCTCACGGAGCTGCAGACGACGCTCGACGCGGAGGCCGACGCCATCTTCGCCCCGCGCCAGGCCAAGCACCGGACCTTCTACCAGGCGCTGGAGCGCCACGAGACGGCCCGGCGGGCGATCCGCGAGCGGGGCCTGCGCGCCGGCGACTGGCGCGCCCTGAACGACGAGATCGCCGCGGCGGCCGCGCAGCTCGAGGCGCTCCGGTCCGAGCAGAAGGCCGGGGCGGTCGCGCGCGCCCGGCTGGAACGGTTCAAGCGCGTCCGCCCGATCATCGCCGAGATCGACGCGCTGGAGCGGCGCATCGCCGCCGAGACCGACCTCGTCGACGCGGATTCCGCCTGGATCGCCCGCCTCGGGGCGGCCCTGGACGCGTGCCGCGCCGCGGACGCCGAGGCGGAGCGGGCCGAAACCGCGCGCGACCGGGCCCGCGGCGAGGCCGAATCGGTGCCGGTCGAGCCGGGGCTGACCCATCGGGCGGACGAGATCCTGGCGGCGTTCAGCGGTACTCGGGAGTTCGAGAAGGGTGGCACCGACCTGCCCCGCATCGAGGGCGACGCCCACAAGGTCGGGCTGGATCTGGAGCGGCTGCGCGCCCGGATCGGCGTGCCCGACCTCGCCGCGCTCGAGGCCCGCCAGCCCCCGGACGCCGCGCGGGCGCGGACCGAGCGGCTGATCCGCGACGGTCGGACCCTGGCGGCCGCCGAGGAGCAGATCGCCCGCGACCTCGCCGCCGCCCGCGCCGAGCGGGAACGCCTCGCCCGCGAGATGGAGGCGGCGGACGCGGCCCGGGACCCGACCCCGCTCCGCGAGGCGCTGAAACCCCTGGCCCGGCTGCACGAGTGGATCGCCGCCCGCGACACCCTCGAGGGCGCGATCCGCCGGGAGGCGGCGCTCCTGCGCAACCAGGCCGAGCGGCTGTCGCCGCCGGTCGCCGACCTCGCCGCCCTTGTCCGGACGCCCCTGCCCGCCCCCGACACGGTGGCGCGCTACCGTCAGCGCCTCGAGGCCAAGACCCGCGAGCACGAGCGGGCGGCCGACCGGTGCGACGCGGCCCGGCGCCAGGTCGCGGCCACCCGCGCGCGCCTGCGGGAGCGCGAGGCCGGCCGGCCCGTCGCCACCCGGGAGCGCCTCGAAGCCCTGCGGGCAGCGCGGGACGCGGCGCTCGCGCCGCTGCGCGAGGCTCTCGCGGCCGGCCGGCCGGCCGCCATCGCCGGGATCGCGGCCTTCGAGCGGGCGCTCCTCGAGGCCGACCGCGTCGCGGACGAGCGGGCCTCCGACGCGGCCCGGGTCGCCGCCCACGCGGCCGACCTGGAGCGGCTCGCCGCCGAGGAGGCGGAGGCCGCGCAGGCCGACGGCGTCCTCGCCGGTCTCGCGGCGGAGATCGCGGCGGGCGAGGCGGCGTGGCGCGAGGCCTGGCGGCCCGCCGGCCTCGTGCCCGGACCGCCGGCCGAGATGGCGGCCTGGCTCGCCGAGGTGGAGAGCCTGATCGAGGCCGAGCAGCGCCTCGCCGCGCAGCGGATCGAGGCCGACCGCCTCCTGGCGCGGATCGAGACCGCGCGGGGGCCCTTGGCCGACCTGCGCACCCGCGCCGGGCTCGACGCCGCACCGGACCTCGAGATCGCCGCCGCGCTGGACGGTCTCGAAGCGCGCATCGCCGCCCTGGCGAGCCGCTGGGAGGCCAATCTGCAGGCCGGTGGCCTGCTGCGCGCGGCCGGACTGTCCGTCGAGCGGCTGGAGGCGAGCCTCGCCGAGACCGCTGCCCGCCGCGCCGCGTGGCAGGCCGACTGGGCGGCGGCGCTCCTGCCCCTCGGCCTCGACGGTGCGGCCGGGCCCGAGGAGGCCGAGGGCGCGCTGGAGGCGTGGCGGAGCGTGCCGGACCGGCTGGCGGAGCGAGCCGCCCTGCAGCGCCGCTCGGCCGGGATCCGCCGGGATATGGAGGCGTTCCGCGACACGGCGGCCACGCTGGTCGAGGCCCTGGCCCCCGATCTCGCCGAGACGTCGCCCGCCGGCGCGATCCGGTCGCTCCACGGGCGCCTCGTCGCCGCGCAGGCCCGCGAGGCGCGGCGCGCCGAGCTCGACCGTCGCCGCGACGAGGCCGAGGCGGCCCATCGCGCCGCTGCCGAAGGGCGCGACGCGGCGCGGGCGATGCTCGTCCGGCAGGTCGCCGAGGTTATGCCGGACCTCGCCGCGGCACCGACGCCGGAGATCGATCGTCTGTTCGGCCGCCTCAGCGCTCGGGAAGCGCTGCGCGCCGAGCGTCTTCGGCTCCGCGGCAACCTCGCGGGTGCGGCCGACGGACTTCCCGAGGGGGAGCTGCGCGCCGGGCTGGAGACGTTGTCGCCCGAGGCGATCGAGGCGGAGCTGGCGCGTCTGGTCCTCGAGGCCGAGGAGCAGGCCGAGCGCGGGCAGGTCATCTTCGCGGACCGCGACCGGGCGGAGCGGCGGCGGGCGGAGCTCGAGGGCGGCACCGGCGCCGAGCTGGCCCTCGCGGAGCGCAAGGCCGCGGAGGCGGATCTCCAGGCGGCTTCCCGCTCCTGGGCCGTCTTGCGGCTCGCCGGGCTGATGCTCGGGCAGGCGGTCGCCCGCCACCGCGCGGGGCAGCAGGACCCGCTCGTCACCCGGGCGGGCGCGCTGTTCCAGGCTCTCACCGGCGGCGCGTTCTCCGGTCTGGCGCAGATCTACGACGAGGCCGACACGCCGAAGCTCGCCGGGCAGCGCGCCGGCGGCGGCACGGTCGCGATCGAGGGCATGAGCGAGGGCACCCGCGACCAGCTCTACCTCGCCCTGCGGCTGGCCTATCTGGAGGATTACGCCGGCCGCGCCGAGCCGGCCCCCTTCATCGGCGACGACCTGTTCTCGACCTTCGACGAGACCCGGACCGGCTACGGCCTCGATGCGCTCGCGGCGATCGGCGCCCGGGTCCAGCCGATCCTGTTCACGCACCACCGCCACGTCGCGGACATCGCTCGCGACCGGCTCGGCGACGCCGTCGACGTGGTGACGCTCTAGGCGTCGCCGGCGGAGGGGGCCGTTCCGTCCCCTCCCCGGCCACCGCGTCTCAGGCGCCCGCGCCCCCAAGGTAGCGCGCCTCCAGATGGGCCCGGAACGCCGCCGTGCCGAGCCTCGTCCCGGTGGCGCGGGTGAGGAGGTCGTCGGTCTCGAGCAGGCTCCCCACCGCGTGGACATGCGTGCGGAGCCAGTCCCGCAGGGGGCCGAAATCGCCCTGCGCGAGGCAGCCCGGCAGCGCCGGCTCGGCCGCGCGGGCCGCCCGGAACAGCTGCGCGGCCGCCAGGGCGCCGAGCGTGTAGGTCGGGAAATAGCCGAAGGCGCCGCTCGGCCAGTGGATGTCCTGCAGGCAGCCGACCCGGTCGTCGGGCACCGTGAGCCCGAGGAGGTCGCGCAGGCCGTCGTTGAACGCCCCCGGCAGGTCGCGCACCGCGAGGTCGCCCGCGATCATCGCGGTCTCCAGCCGGTAGCGCAGGAGGATATGGGCCGGGTAGGTCGCCTCATCGGCATCCACCCGGATGAAGCCGGGCGCGACCCGGGTGTTGAGCGCGTGCAGGTTCTCCGGCGACCATTCGGGCCCGGACCGCCCGAACGCCGCCTGCAGGAGCGGCGCCAGGAAGGTGAAGAACTCCCGGCTCCGGCAGGCCTGCATCTCGACGATGAGCGACTGGCTCTCGTGCAGGCTCATGCCCCGCGCCGCGCCGACCGGCTGGTTGCGCCACGCCGCCGGCCGGCCCTGCTCGTAGAGGGCGTGCCCGGTCTCGTGGAGAACGCCCATCAGCGCCCGGCCGAAATCGGCCGCGTCGTAGCGCGTCGTGATCCGCACGTCGTCGGTGGCACCGCCGCAGAACGGGTGCAGGCTGATGTCGAGCCGGCCGCGGGTGAAGTCGAAGCCGACCGCCGCCATCAGCTGCAGGCCGAGGTCGCGCTGCACCGCCACGTCGAACGGCCCGGCGAGCGGGAGCGGCGCCGGCCGGGACGCCTGGATCTCCCGGGCGCGGGCGATCAGGGCCGGCAGCCAGTCGGTCAGGTCCGCGAAGAGCGGGTCGATCGTCGCCCGGCGCATGCCGGGATCGTAGCTGTCGAGCAGCGCGTCGTAGGGATCGAGGCCGAGGGCCGCGCCCTTCGCCTGGCCGATCTCCCGCTGGAGCCGCAGCACCTCGGCGAGGTGGGGTTCGAGGCGGCCGAAGTCGGCGTCGCGCCGCGCCTCGCGCCAGACCATCTCCGAGCGGGACACGGCGCGGGAGCTGGCCTCGACGAGGTCGCGGGGGACCGCCGTGGCGTGTCCTTGCGCGCGGCGCATCTCCCGCAGGTTGGCGGCGGGCCAGGGCTCGAGGTCGCCGCCCTGCTCGGCTGCCGCCAGCTCCTCGGCGGCCTCGGGGGCGGTGAGCATCCCGTGGGCGAGCCCGCGCAGGATCGCGAGCTGGTCGCCGCGGGCCTCGGCGGCGCCGTCCGGCATCAGCGTCTGCGCGTCCCATCCGAGGATCCCGGCCGCGCCCTCCAGGGCGGCGAGCCGGGCGAAGCGCTGTTCGAGGGTCTGATAGGCGGTCATGCGGTCTCCGGTCGGGTACGTCTCGCGGCGCGATGCGGCGGGTCTCATCCCGCCTGAAGCATCTCCAGTTCCAGCCAGCGGTCCTCCGCCTGCGACAGCTCGGTCTCGGCCTGGGCCAGCATGGTCGAGGCCTTGTCGAACCGGGCGGGGTCGCGGGCGTAGAGCTCGGGGTCGGCGAGGATCGTGCGGAGCTGGGCGATCGCCGCCTCCAGCTTCTCGATGCGGGCCGGCAGGGTCTTCAATTCGTGCTGGTCCTTGAAGCCGAGCTTGGGCTTGCCCGACGGCTGGGCGGCCGGCGCGGCGGCGCGCTCGCGCGACTCCTTCGCCTTCGGCGCGACGGTCCGCGCCTCGACGCCCTGGCCGCGCTGGACCAGCATGTCGCTGTAGCCGCCGGCATACTCGACCCAGCGGCCGGCGCCCTCCGAGACCAGCACGCTGCCGGCCACGCGGTCGAGGAAGTCGCGGTCGTGGCTCACTAGGATCAGCGTGCCCTGGTAGTCGCCCAGCATCTCCTGGAGCAGGTCGAGGGTCTCGAGGTCGAGGTCGTTGGTGGGCTCGTCGAGGACGAGGAGGTTGGCCGGCTGGGCCAGGGCCCGGGCGATCAGCAGCCGGTTGCGCTCGCCGCCGGAGAGAACCGAGACCGGCGTGCGCGCCTGCTCGGGCGTGAACAGGAAGTCCTTGAGGTAGCCGATCACGTGGCGGCTCTGGCCGTTCACCGTGACGCTGTCGCCGCGGCCGCCGGTCAGCACGTCGGTGACGGTCATCCCGGGCTCCAGCACGGCGCGGGCCTGATCGAGCACCACCGGCAGCAGGTTGGTGCCGAGCACCACCTGCCCGGCATCCGGCGCGAGCCGGCCCATCAGCAGGTTGATCAGGGTACTCTTGCCCGCGCCGTTCGCCCCGACGATGCCGAGCCGGTCGCCCCGCATCACCCGCAGGGACAGCCCGTCGACGATCCTGCGCTCGCCGTAGCTCTTCGCGATGTCGCGGGCCTCGACGACGAGGCTCCCCGAAGATTCCGCGTCCGAGGCCTGCATGCTGACACTGCCCACCGGGCGACGCACCTCGCGGCGGTTCTGCCGGAGTTCGTGCAGGTTGCCGAGGCGGCGGACGTTGCGCTTGCGCCGCGCGGTGACGCCGTAGCGCAGCCAGTGCTCCTCGGCGGCGATCTTGCGGTCGAGCTTGTGCTGGTCCCGCTCCTCTTCCTCGAAGAAGGCGTCGCGCCACGCCTCGAAGCTGGAGAAGCCCTGGTCGATCCGGCGGGTCTCGCCGCGGTCGAGCCAGATCGTGGCCCGCGACAGGGCCGAGAGGAAGCGCCGGTCGTGGCTGATCAGCACGAGGGCCGCGCGGGTGCCCTTCAGCTCCGTCTCGAGCCACTCGATCGCCGGCAGGTCGAGATGGTTGGTGGGCTCGTCGAGGAGCAGCACGTCGGGCTCGGGGGCGAGCGCCTGCGCCAGCGCGGTGCGGCGCCCCTCGCCGCCGGAGAGCTTGCTCGGATCCTCCGCGCCGGTCAGGCCGAGGCTCTCCAGCAGGTAGCGCGCGCGGTGGGTCGATTCGCCCGGCGGCAGGCCGGCCTCGACGAAATCCAGGGTGGTGGCGAAGCCCGTGAAATCGGGTTCTTGCGCGAGGTAGCGGATCGTCGTGCCGGGCTGGACGAAGCGCCGTCCCCGGTCGGGCTCCGTGAGGCCCGCGGCGATCTTCATGAGCGTCGACTTCCCCGACCCGTTCCGGCCGACGAGGCAGGTGCGCTCGCCCGGCGCGATGGCGAGGCTTGCGCTCGTGATCAGCGGCGTACCGCCGAAGGTGAGCGCGACGTCCTGGAGGGTGAGGAGCGGGGGAGCGGCCATGGGCCGGCTTATGGCAGCGCGGGGCGGCCTGTTCAAACAGAGCCGCCCCCGTCGGTCGGCGCCCGGTCAGGCGATCGGGTTGGCCGGTCCCGTCGGCGGGCTGATCTCGGGCACGCCCGGATCGTTGACGGGGATCTCGGGCGGCTGGATGCCCGGCGCCTCCGCCGGGGTGTTCCCGGGGATCTCCGGCCCGGGCGGCTGGGTCGGCGCCTGCGGCGGATCGTAGGGGCGGTCCGGCACCGGCGTCGGCTGCGGCGGCACCTCGGGGACCTGCCCCGGGTCGGCGAGCGTGAAATCGGGCACCGTCATCCTCCGCGAGACCGGTGGTGCACAGCGGCACCGGTCCCGCAGAAACAGAGTGCGGCGGATCCGGTTCCGGAGGGCTACTTCTTCGTCAGCAGGAGGTTGCCCTCCTTGCTCGCCACCTTCTGGATCTTCTCGGCGAACAGGGCGAGGAGGAACGGCAGCTTCACCTCGAGGCGCACGCTCTCCGCGCCCACGTCGATCGTGCCGGCGATCTTCTGCGCCACCGCGGACACGCCGAAATCGAGCCGGTCGCCCGTCCAGGCGAGCTGGTCCACCGTGATTCCGCTCTTGGCCAGGAGGGCCCGCGCCTGATCCGTGCCGTGCTCCAGGCGCCGCTTGGCCTCGTCGCGGCCGAGGTCGTGCGGGATGTCGACGATGAGGGGCTTGGGCATGGGCGGGTGATCCGAGCTGAACCCGGCAGCAGATGGTGCGTCCGGGTCCGGCAGACAACGCCCCGGAGGCCGCCCCGCCCGCGCGGGGCGGAGGCGCGCCGGGGCGCTCGATGCCCGTGAAGGGTCAGTGCACGACCTGCAGCGACACGTAGCTGACGCCGCCCATGCCGAGGGCGCGGGCGGAGCCGCGCGACAGGTCGATGATGCGGCCGCGCACGAACGGACCGCGGTCGTTGATGCGCACGACGATCGAGCGGCCGGTCCGCTTGTTCTCGACGCGGACCCGGGTGCCGAACGGCAGGCTGCGATGGGCGGCGGTCAGTCCGTTGGGGTTGAAACGCTCGCCGTTGGCGGTGCGATGGCCGCTCCCGTACCAGGAGGCCGCTCCGCTCTGGGCGGCGGCCGGGAGGCTGGTTCCGACGACGGTGGACAGCATTCCAAGCGAGACAACGAGCTTACCGAAACCGAACGACATTCTCGACGCATTCCCATTGTTTTTGTCGGGGCGGCGCCAGTCGTGCCCGAAACGGGCCGGAATATGGCAGGCTTTTTCTGGCTGTCGGGGTCACATTTTGGCCGATTTCGCGCTGGTCATCCCCATTACATGGCGGCTTATTTCAGTTTATTTCCGCTCTTGTTGCGGGTGATGCATTGGCGTGTGGTTCTGCGTATTCAGCAAGAACTGCTCGCCTCCGTCGGGGAGGATGCAAAATAGGACATCATTCTTAAGCCTTGCGCGGAGCGTGACCCTGCATCCCGCTGAGGTGGAAGCGCGACCCGCCCGGCGCCCCTGGCACGACGATGATTGTCGTGCGCGGCTGTTTCCCAAGCACAGGCTGCCGCGGCCGCGCGTGACCCGCAGGGATAGAGTGTTGTCGCCCGATCCCGGCGGCGCGGCGCAGCCGGGTAACGGTTGCTTAATCTGTCGGAGGATTGTCCGGGCGCCCGGTCGGCAAAATCTGCAGCCCCAGAACGGGACGCGCCGGACGCGAAATCGACAACGTGACCTTTACCGTACCCGGCGCATGGTCTGCCGGTCAGTCGCGTAACCGGTGTTTGCCATGGCTTCCCCGCGTACCGTGGCTGCCGACGCCGTCGCCCGGAAACAGGTCTCGCGTGCCGGGCGGCCCGCGTCGGCGCCACGGATGGGTCTCGTACCCGCCCAGCGTTCTCTGCCCCTCGACCAGATACTTGTCGGGGACTGCATCGCGGCCATGAACGCCTTGCCGGCGTCGAGCGTCGACTGCGTGTTCGCCGACCCGCCCTACAACCTTCAGCTCGGCGACGCCGGCCTCCTGCGCCCGGACCAGAGCCGCGTCGACGCGGTCGACGACGACTGGGACAAGTTCGCGACCTTCGAGGCCTACGACACCTTCACCCGGGACTGGCTCGCCGCCTGCCGCCGCGTGATGAAGCCGAACGCGACCCTCTGGGTGATCGGGTCGTACCACAACATCTTCCGGGTCGGGAGCGCGTTGCAGGATCTCGGTTACTGGATCCTCAACGACATCGTCTGGCGCAAGGCCAACCCGATGCCGAACTTCCGCGGCAAGCGCTTCACCAACGCCCACGAGACCCTGATCTGGGCCTCGCGCTCGGCCGACTCGAAGGGCTACACCTTCCATTACGAGGCGCTGAAAGGGGGCAACGAGGACCTCCAGATGCGCTCGGACTGGTTCATCCCCCTCTGCACCGGCGAGGAGCGGCTGAAGGATGCGGAGGGCCGCAAGGTCCACCCGACCCAGAAGCCCGAGGCCCTGCTCGCCCGGACGCTGCTCGCGGCGACCAATCCCGGCGACGTGGTGCTCGACCCGTTCTTCGGCACCGGCACGACCGGCGCCGTCGCCAAGCGCCTCGGCCGCCGCTTCATCGGCATCGAGCGCGAGGCGACCTACGCCGAGGCGGCCCGGGAGCGGATCGCCGCCGTGGAGACCCTGTCGAGGGCCGCCCTCATGGTGGCGCCGACCAAGCGCGCCGAGCCGCGGGTCCCGTTCCTGTCGGTGATCGAGGCGGGCCACATCCGCCCCGGCGAGACCGTGACCGACGAGCGCCGCCGGTTCCGCGCCACGGTGCGCCCGGACGGCCAGCTCGACAACGGCCTCGTCATCGGCTCGATCCACAAGATCGGCGCGCTCGTGCAGGGCCTGCCGGCCTGCAACGGCTGGACGTTCTGGCACGTGGAGCGCGGCGGCAAGCCGGTGGTGATCGACAGCTACCGGGCCGGTCTCCGGCAGGCGATGGCCAACGGCTGAGCCAGCACACCGTCTTTGCGAGCGGAGCGAAGCAGTCCAGCAGCGCCACGCAGACAGATGTCGCGCTGCCCTGGGTCGCTTCGCTGCGCTCGCGATGACGGTCGGCTACCGCTTCCGGGCCGGCCCCGGCCGCCGCGGCGATGACCGGGCCCGCGCCGGTGCGGGCGATGGCTCGACCTCGCCTTCGAACAGTTCGTCCGTCTCCTGCGGCGGCACCGGCGCCGCCTTCGGCTGGGGCTTCGGGACGGCCCGCACGCGCGGTCGGGGCTCGGGATCCGGCATCGAGACCGGCGCCTCCATCGCCGCCAGCAGCGGCATCGGCGGCGGTTCCTTCCTCGGGCGCCCGCGCGGCTTCTTCTCGGGCTCCGGCTTCGGGTCGAAGGCGTGCGCCAGGACCTTGCGCATGAGGCCGGGCAGTGGTTCGTCCGCGAGAGCGCTGCGCGGCGTGAAGCGCATGCCGGCCGGAGCCGGCGTCGCCAGCGCGACGCGGGCCACGAACACCGTCAGCTCCAGGGGAAAATGCGTGAAGCCGTGGCGGACGAGGCCCGGGAGCCGCTTCCACCGCGCGTCGAGGGGCGCGTCCAGCAAGGCGGCGGCCACGTCGTAATCCGGCTCCCAGACGCTCCCCGGCGGCTCGGCCATGTTGCCGAGCAGCCCCTCGGGGGCGCGGGTCCGCAGCAGCACCGCCTCGTCGCCGCTGCGGATCGCCACGAAGGCGGCGCCGCGGCGGAGCGTCCCCTTGGCGACCCTGATCTTGCGCGGGAAGGTCTCCTGCGTGCCCAGCGACCGCGCCCGGCAGGGCCGCATCCACGGGCAGAGCGCGCAGGCGGGGCGCTTGGGCGTGCAGATCGTCGCGCCGAGATCCATGAGCGCCTGGGCGAAGTCGCCCGGCCGCTCCTGCGGGACGAGCGCCTGCGTCAGGCGGCGGATCTCCGGCCGGCTGCCCGGGAGCGGCGCCTCGACCGCGTAGGCCCGGCTCAGGACCCGCTCTACATTGCCGTCGACGGCGGCCTCCGGCCGGTCGAACGCGATCGCGGCGATCGCGCCGGCCGTGTAGGCGCCGATTCCCGGGAGCTTGCGCAGGCCCTCGGCGGTGTCGGGGAAGCGGCCGCCGGCCGCCGCGACCGCCTTCGCGCAGGCGTGCAGATTGCGCGCGCGGGAGTAGTAGCCGAGGCCGGCCCAGGCCGACATCACCGCCTCCTCGGGCGCCTCGGCCAGGGCGAAGATGTCGGGGAAGCGCGTCAGGAAGCGCTCGAAATACGGCCGCACCGCCGCGATGGTGGTCTGCTGCAGCATCACCTCGGACAGCCAGACCCGGTAGGGATCGGGGATCGCGCCGGCGAGCGCCCGCCAGGGCAGCACCCGCCGATGCCGGTCGTACCAGGCGAGCAGGTCGTCGGCGCGCGGTCCGGGACCGGCTTCAGGATCCGTGGCTGGGCGAGGCGGCATGGGCAGGTCGACAGGGGTCGCGCTGCATAGCCGGAGCGCCGCGGCGATCATAGGGCGGCGAAAGCGCCGGCGCGCGCTCCCTTCGTCAACCATCCTGCGCTAACCTTCGCGGATCCACGGGGCCGGAACCACCATGGCGCGCGTCAAACCGCTGGCCGAACTGATCGAGAGTTGCATCGGGCCGGCCTTCGCGGCGCAGGGCTTCGCCTCGACCGACATCCTGGCCGCGTGGCCGGAGATCGTCGGCGAGCGGCTGGCCCGCTACTGCCGCCCGTCCAAGCTGGAATGGCCGAAGCGCCGCCGGAGCGAGTCCGCCGCGCCCGAATCCGGCACGCTGGTCGTGCGCGTCGAGGGCGTCTTCGCGCTCGAGTTGCAGCATCTCGCGCCGGTGGTGATCCAGCGGATCAACGCCCATTACGGCTGGGCCTGCGTCTCCCGGATCGTGCTGCAGCAGGACCGGGTCAGGCGCGCCGGCCGGGCGCCCGCCCGCGCGCGGGTCGATCCGGCCGCCGCCGTCGAGGTCCAGCGCGCCGTGGCGGGAATCGCCGATGACGGCCTACGCGCGGCCCTCGACCGCCTCGGCACCGCCGCCGTGGCGACGCGCCCGGAGCGGTGAACGGTCGATTCGGTCACCTTGCCAGGACGGTCGCGCCCGAGTACCGGCATCCGGACGCCACGACTGATCAATCCGGCGGAGCCTGCCCGATGACGACGCGACGCGACGCTCTCAAGTTCTCCGGCCTCGCCCTCGGCGCCGGCCTCGCCCTGCCGTATCTCGGGCGGCCCGCCCGGGCGCAGAATTCCGAGATGGCGGCCCTGCTGCAGCCGGGCCCCCTCGGCGATGTCTGGCTCGGCCCGGCGGACGCCAAGTGCACGATCATCGAGTACGCCTCGATGACCTGCTCGCACTGCGCGGCCTTCCACCGGACCACGTGGCCGACCCTGAAGGAGCGCTACATCGACACCGGCAAGGTGCGGTTCACGCTCCGCGAATTCCCCCTCGACCCGCTGGCCACCGCGGCCTTCATGCTGGCGCGCTGCCAGGGCGATGCCAAGTACTACCCGATCACCGACCTGCTGTTCGATCAGCAGGCGGCCTGGGCCTTCACGCCGAAGCCCGTGGACGCGCTGGAGCAGATGCTCCGGCAGGCGGGCTACAACAAGCAGACCTTCGAGGCCTGCCTGAAGGACCAGAAGATCTACAGCGCGGTCAACGCCGTGAAGCAGCGCGGCCTCGACGTCTTCAAGGTGGATTCGACCCCGACCTTCTTCATCAACGGCGAGCGCTACACCGGCGAGATGACCGTCGAGGGTATGGAGAAGGTGATCAAGCCGATCATCGGCGCCTGATCGACCCGCCGGGGCCTCGCGCGCGGCGCGGCTCCGGCGCATCGCACAAAGTTGGAATACCAAACTAAAATCAATTACTTACGGTGTATGGGGTTCGCCTTGACACTCAAGATAGGCGAAACTATGGTGCGCCCCGCTTGCTGGGGGTGTCCAGCCGGTTCCACAGCCTCCCGCCCGATGAGTTTTGAGCCGTGAACGGCGACGATCCGAGGGACGGGAGAGGGACCGAGCAGACGCCGACGGACAGCGAACTCTCCGCGAGGCTCAGACGTCTCGAGACGCAGATCGAACGGAAGCGGCCGCAGGCTGCTCCCGGTCATTCCACGCGCCCTCGGGACGGCGGGCCATCCTCGCTGGGCCAGGCCATGACGCTCTCCACGGAGTTCGTCGCGGGCGTGATCGCGGGGGGCATACTCGGCTGGATCGTCGATCATGTCTTCGGGACGAAGCCCTGGGGCCTGATCGTCCTCCTGATGCTGGGGTTCGTCGCGGGGGTCTACAACGTGATGCGGGCGTCGGGTTTCGCCGGCGCGCGTCCGGGACGGCGCGATCGGCAGGAGCCATAAGGCGCGCCGGTCAGTGGGGAATGTGGGGCGGCCGACACCCGTCGGCGCGCCGGACAAGAAGGGCGGAAGCGGGAATGGCGGTCACGATCGACCCGATCCATCAGTTCGAGCTGAAGCCGCTCGTGTCGCTGGGCCATATCGGCCACCAGCAGCTCGCGTTCACGCAGTCGGCCCTCTACATGTTCGCCGCCGTCGGCGTGATCGCGCTCATCACCATCGTGGCGACCGCGTCCCGCTCGGTCGTTCCGGGCCGCATGCAGTCGCTGGCCGAGATCTTCTACGAATTCATCGCCGACACCGTGCACCAGGCGACGGGCGACGGCGGCAAGCGGTTCATGCCGCTCGTGTTCTCGCTGTTCATGTTCGTGCTCGTCCTGAACCTGTTCGGCATGATCCCCTACGCCTTCGCGGTGACCAGCCACCTGATCATCACCTTCGGCCTCGCCGCGCTGGTGATCTCCACCGTGGTGATCTTCGGCGTGATGAAGCACGGCACCCACTTCTTCGGCCTGTTCGTGCCGTCGGGCGTGCCGAAGCCGCTCCTCGCGATCCTGGTGCCGATCGAGGTGATCTCGTTCATCTCGCGCCCGATCAGCCTGTCGGTCCGTCTGTTCGCCAACATGCTGGCCGGCCACATCGCGATGAAGATCTTCGCGTTCTTCGTGGTCCAGCTCCTTCTCGCGGGCGCCTGGAGCGTGCTATCGCCGCTCCCGCTGTTCCTGACGATCGCGCTGACCGCTCTCGAGTTCCTCGTTGCGGCGCTTCAGGCCTACGTCTTCGCGACGCTGACGGCGATCTACCTCAACGACGCCCTTCACCCCGGCCACTGATCGGCCGGCTCCACCCGCCGCAAACGTCACCGCACGTTTCGATCTGAAGAGACCTCAGGAGTTACCATGGATCCCGTCGCTGCGAAGTACATCGGCGCCGGCCTCGCCTGCCTCGGCATGGCGGGTGCGGGCATCGGCCTCGGCAACCT
This sequence comes from Methylobacterium sp. 275MFSha3.1, assembly GCF_900108435.1. Classification (NCBI taxonomy): domain Bacteria; kingdom Pseudomonadati; phylum Pseudomonadota; class Alphaproteobacteria; order Hyphomicrobiales; family Methylobacteriaceae; genus Methylobacterium; species Methylobacterium sp. 275MFSha3.1. The sequence goes on from NZ_FNWP01000009.1 coordinate 90,871, forward strand.
GTTCGGTCAGTTCCTCGCCGGCGCCCTTCGCAACCCGTCCGCGGCCGACGGCCAGCGCGCCACCCTGCTCCTGGGCTTCGCCCTCACCGAGGCGCTCGGCATCTTCTCGCTGCTGATCGCGCTGCTGCTGCTCTTCGCCGTCTGATCGGCGCCGGAGGCCGCGGTCCCCGCGGTCTCCTCCCGGGCCCCGGCCCGATGAACGGGTGGACGCTCCCGCGACGGGGCGTCCGCCTTCGTCCGTCACCGCGCCGGCGGTGGCCTCAGCGAACGGTGTCAGTGTAGCGGTCTCATGGCGCAGCCCAATCCCCTCACCACGCCGCCCCCGGGCGCCGACACGCAGGTCGTGCCGGGCCATGTCGAGCATACGGAAGCGCATTCCGGCGCCTTCCCGCCCTTCGAGACCTCGGGTTTCCTGGCGCAGCTGATCTGGCTCGCCCTGGCCTTCGGCCTCCTCTACTACCTGATGGACAAGATCGCGCTGCCGCGGATCCAGTCGATCCTGCACGCCCGCGCCGAGCGCCTGCGTGCCGACCTGGACCAGGCGCAGGCGATGAAGGCCGAGGCGGATGCCGCCGGCGTGGCCTTCGAGACCGCCCTCCGGGACGCCCAGGGCAAGGCGCGCGACATCGCGCAGACCACCCGGAACGAACTGGCCGCGGAGGCCGAGACCAAGCGCAAGGCGCTGGAGGACGAGCTGAACGCCAAGCTCTCCGCCTCCGAGGCGACGATCCGCACGCGGACCGAGGCCGCCATGGGCAACGTCCGCTCGATCGCGGGTGAGGCCGCGTCGGCCATCGTCGAGCGTCTGACCGGGCAGGCCCCGGACCGGACGAGCCTCGACCGCGCCCTCGACGCCACCGCACACTGACGGGATCCCACGATGCTGCTCGAAGCCGAATTCTGGGTCGCCGTCGCGTTCGTCATCTTCATGGGCATCGCCTGGAAGGCCGGCGCCTTCTCGACGATGCTCAAGGGCCTGGACGGGCGCGCCAACCGCGTCCGCCACGAGCTCGACGAGGCCAAGCGCCTGCGCGAGGAGGCCGCCGCCGTGCTGGCCGATTACAAGCGCCGCCGTGCCGAGGCCGAGAAGGAGGCCGAGTCGATCGTCGCCGGTGCCCGCGAGGAGGCCCAGCGCGCCGCCGAGGAAGGCCACCGCAAGCTGGACGATTTCCTGGCCCGCCGCACCAAGGCCGCCGAGACGAAGATCGCCCAGGCGGAAGCCCAGGCCGAGGCTCAGGTCCGCGCCGCCGCCGCGGAGGCCGCCGTGAAGGTCTCGGAGACGATCCTGCGCGAGCGGATGCAGGGCGACGCCGCCCAGAACCTGATCCGCGCGAGCCTCGGCGAGGTGCGGACCCGCATGCGCTCCTGATCCGGACGCAGCAAGCAGCGCGACGTTCACGAAAGCCGCCTCCGGGCGGCTTTTTTCATGGTCGACGGCCCCTGCCGGCCCGTCCCCCGATCCCGCCCGGCGCGGGATCGGGGGACGGGCCGCGCAGGACGCGCTTCCGACGCCGGGCGGAATCGGCGCGCGCCGCGGCGAACATCGAGGCCGTGACCGGCGTTCCCGACCCGAGAGGATGCGGAGACGTCATGGCGGAGAGACCACGGATCGTGATCGTCGGCGGCGGCGTCGCCGGGATCGAGGTGGCGACCAGCCTCGGACGCGGCGGCCGGGCCGACGTCACCCTCGCCGATCGCAGCCTCTCGCACGTCTGGAAGCCGATGCTGCACACCTTCGCGGCGGGTACGGCCCGGGCCGACCGGCAGAAGGTGGATCTCTTCGCCCAGGCGCGCCGCAACGGCTTCCGGTTCCAGCCCGGCGCCCTCGTGGGCATCGACCGGGCGGCCAGGCGCGTCCGGCTCGCGGTCGAGGCCGCGGAGGGGGTTCCGGAAGTGGAGCGCGCCTACGACCTGCTGGTGCTCGCCATCGGCAGCCGCGCCAACGATTTCGGCACGCCGGGCGTGGCCGAGCATTGCCTGACCATCGACGACCTGACCGAGGCCGAGCACTTCCACGAACAGCTGCGGTGCCATCTCCTGGCCCGGCTCGACGGCGGCGGCCTGCTGGAGATCGCCATCGTGGGCGGCGGTGCGACCGGCGTCGAGCTGGCCGCCGAGCTCAAGCACGCCATCAACCTCTTCGCGGCCTACGGCTCGCCCGACCTGCCGGGGCGCCTGCGCCTGACGCTGATCGAGAGCGGGTCGCGCCTGTTGCCGGCCTTCCCCGAGAAGGTGTCGCGCGCCGCCGCCCGCACCCTGTCGGATCTCGACGTGGAGGTCCGGACCGGCGCGACGGTGACGGCCGCGGACGCGGACGGGTTCATCCTGAAGGACGGCCGCCGCATCCCGGCCGGGCTGAAGGTCTGGGCCGCCGGCGTCAAGGCGCCGGACGTGCTCGCCGGCCTCGACGGCCTGGAGCGCTCGCGGGCCGGGCAACTCGTCGTCCGCCCGGACCTGCGCACGACCCGGGATCCGGCCATCATCGCCCTCGGCGACTGCGCCAGCCTCACCGACTCCCGGACCGGCCACCCCGTTCCGGCAACCGCGCAGGCCGCACGCCAGCAGGCGCAGCATCTCGCGCGCCATCTCGGCCGCGCGCTGGCCCGCGGGGACGCGCCCGACGCGGACCTGCCTCCGTTCCACTACGCCGAGAAGGGCGCGATCGTCTCGCTCGCGGATTTCAACGGCTGGGGCACGCTCGGCCGCTACACGTTCGGCGGCGGGCGCCTGAACGGGCTCTCGGCGCGGCTGACGCACGACCTCCTCTACCGGCAGCACCAGATCGGGCTCTACGGGCCGCTGCGCGGGACGATGACCTGGGTCCTCGACGATCTCGACCACCTGATCAGCCCGCCGGTGCGGCTCGACTGAGGCGGCCGGCGCGGATCCGGCGTCGCGGGCAACGCGCGGTGCCGCCCGGCTGCCCGGTCCTCGGCCCGAGTTCTCGGTCTCAGTCCGGACGCTCGCCCTCGACCGCCTTGGTCTCCTCGACCTCGGGGGCGACCTGCCCGTAGTTCAGCACCGCCACCAGCGCCACGCCGCCGAACGTGTTGCCGAGCAGCGTCGGCAGGAAGAACTTCACCGCGTAATCGTGCAGCGACGCGGCGCCCGTGACCACGAGGTAGAAGGCCTCGACGGAGCCGGCCACGATGTGGGCGAGGCTGCAGAGCGCGACCAGCCACGTCATCAGGAGGATCACGAACGGCGCCGCGCTGGCGGTGGCCGGCAGGAACCAGACCATCAGGGCGATCATCCATCCGGCGAAGACGGCCTTGACGAAGGTCGCCCAGAACCCGTGCGCGATGGCGTCGTGGCTGATCTCCGCGAAGGCCCTGAGGACCGGCGGCTCGAAGGCGCCCGAATAGGCCAGCACCGTCGCGATCGCGAGCGTGCCCAGGATGTTGCCCGACAGCACGATCATCCAGAGCCTGACGACGCGGAGCGCCGTCTTCACGGAGCGGTCGTGCAGGAGCGGCAGGATCGGCGTGATGGTGTTCTCGGTGAAGAGCTGCTGGCGCCCGAGGACGACGACCAGGAACCCGACCGCGTAGCCCATCGAGCCGACGATCTTGGCCCAGTCCGTCTCCGGGAGATGGCTTCGCAGCACGCCCGGCACGATCAGCGACAGGGCGATGCTGAGCCCGGCCGCGAAGGCCGAGAGGAACAGCGCGAGGCCGTGGCGGCGCAGCTCCTCGTCGCCCTCGAGCCGGATGACCTCGTGCAGGACGTAGGCGTCGGGCCGGCCGATCTCGGAGACTTCCTTCAGCAGTTCGTCCCGGCGCGTCTCGGGGTCGGCCCGCTTGTCCCTATCCCGCACCATCCGACAGCTCCGCTACGCAACACGATCGATCGGACGGGACGAGTCAGGCCGAGAGCCGCGCCAGCAGGGCCTCGACGGCGCCGCGCGCCTCGGCGAGGGCCTCCGGGTCCCGGCTGCGCACGACGATCCGGTTGCGGAAGCCCTCCGGCGTGATCGCCGGGTACGAGCCGATGGAGACGGCTCGCCGCGCCCTCGCGATCTCGCCGAGGCCGCCCGCGTAGCTGCCCTCCGGGAGGCCGGCCGCCTCGATCGTCTCGGACAGCATCGCGGCGCCGCCCGTCAGCGTCGGGGCGATCGAGTCCAGCATGGCCTGCATGATGCTGGGCACGCCGGCCATCACGTGGACGTTGCCGATGCGGAAGCCCGGCGCCTTCGAGACGGGATTGGCGATCAGGTCGGCCCCGAACGGGATCCGCGCCATGCGCAGGCGGGCCTCGTTGAGATCCTCGGGTTTGTGCCGCTCCAGCAGCATCGCCCGGGCGCGCTCGTCGACGTCGATGCCGACCCCGAAGGCCTCGGCCACGCAGTCGGCGGTGATGTCGTCGTGGGTCGGGCCGATCCCGCCGGTGGTGAACAGGTAGGTGTAGCGGGCGCGCAGGGCGTTGACCGCCTCGACGATCATGGCCGCCTCGTCGGGCACGATCCGCACCTCGCGCAGGTCGATCCCGGCGGCGGTGAGGAAGTCGGCGATGGTGCCGATGTTCTTGTCCTTGGTGCGACCCGAGAGGATCTCGTCGCCGATGACGAGGATCGCGGCGGTGACGGATTCGGAAGGCTGGCTCATGGAACTCTGGCGTCGGGCGGGTCCTGCAGGCAGATAGCGCGACCGCGGCCCGCGACTACGTGAACCCCGAGGATCCCATGCAGTTCGCCGCGTCGCTGGTGCCGGGACGGCTCGTGCAGCGCTACAAGCGCTTCCTCGCCGATATCGACACCGATGACGGCCGCGTCACCGTTCACTGCCCCAATCCCGGAGCCATGCTCGGGCTCAACACGCCGGGCGCGCGCGTGCTGCTGTCGCGCTCGAGCAACCCCGCGCGCAAGCTGCCGCTCACCTGGGAGCTGGTGGAGGCCGACCTCCCCGGCGGGGCGCAGTGGGTCGGCATCAACACGATGCGGCCGAACGCGCTCGTGGCCGAGGCTTTCCGGGCCGGCGCGATCGGGGCGCTCGACGGCCACGACGCGCTGAGGCCCGAGGTGCGCTACGCGGCGGCCAGCCGGGTCGATTTCCTCGCGAGCGGCGCGGCTACGGGGCCATGCCACGTCGAGGTCAAGAACTGCCACCTGATGCGGCGGGCGGGCCTGGCCGAGTTCCCGGACTGCAAGGCGGCCCGCAGCGCCCGGCACATGCGCGACCTGGCGCAGGTCGTGGCCGAGGGCGGTCGCGCGCTTGTGGTCATCGTCGTGCAGATGCGGGCCGAGGCCTTCGACGTCGCCCGGGACATCGATCCCGCCTTCGACCGGGCGTTCCGCGAGGCGCGCGCGGCGGGCGTGGCGGTCCGCGCCTATCGCTGCGCCGTCGCGCCGGAGGGCGTCGCCATCGCCGAGGAGATCCCGGTGATCACGCCGGCCTGACGGCGCCGCGCTCGAACATCAGGTTGAGACGCGAGCGCGCGATCTCGCGGTAGCCGTAGCGCCCCAGATGCCGCAGCAGGTCGAGCTGCCACTGGCCGGTGCCGTTCTCGACCAGCAGGATCCGCGGCAGGAGCGCGTCCGGCGCCTCGCGGAGGAACGGCTCGAGGATCAGGTCCTCGGCGCCCTCGACGTCGAGCTTGATGGCGTCGACGCGGTCGAGGCCCTCGCTGCGCAGCAGGTCGAGGAGCGTCACCGCCGGCACGGTGATCCGCGCGCCCTCGTTGGTGCCGACGATGCGCAGGCTCGACTCGCCGCGGTTGCGCGGATCGATGAACAGGGTCAGCTCGCCGGCCTTGTCGGCCACCGCGCAGGCGACCGCCTTGACGGTGTGGAACGGGTTCTGGGCGATGTTGTAGGTCAGGCGGTCGAACACGTCCGGCTGCGGCTCGACCGCGACGATCCGCGCGCCCGGCCCCGAGAAGGCGGCCACGCACAGCGCGTAGGCGCCGACATTGGCGCCGATGTCGAGGAACACGCAGTCCCGCGGCAGGCGCTCCTGCAGCAGCGCCCGCTCCTCCGGATCGAAGAACTGCGGGGTGAAGAGCACCTTCTTCTCGCAGTTGTTGTTGTACGGGTGCAGCCGCATCCGCGCGCCGTAGCGGGTCACGTCGAGGGGCTTGCCCCCGAGGCGCGCGATCGCGATCCGGCGCAGGAACAGCGCGAGGCGCCGCCCGTACCAGGACTCGGCCGGGATCCGGTTCGTGCGGCGGGTGATCGCCGCCACGAGGCCGGACGGTTCGTAGGTGCCGTAGGGCTGCGTGTCCGTCATGACCGGGGCGGTTTGCCAGCCGGCGCTCCGACCCGCAAGCGGATCGATCCGCGTTGCTCCCGCGCGCCCGGGTGGTCTAAGCCGTGGCCGAGCTTGATAAACACAGGTTGCGCGGCATGGAGACCTTCAATTCCGACGGCGTGCGGATCGCCTATATCGACGTCCCGCCGGCGGACGGTCCGGGCAAGCCGATCCTGCTGATCCACGGCTTCGCGTCGAACCACGCGGTCAACTGGGTCAACACCCAGTGGGTGAAGGCCCTGACTCAGGCCGGCTACCGCGCGATCGCGCTGGACAACCGCGGCCACGGCGAGAGCGAGAAGCTCTACGATCCGGCCGCCTACAGCTCCGAGGCCATGGCCGGCGACGCGGTCCGGCTCCTCGACCATCTCGGGATCGGGCGCGCCCACGTCATGGGCTACTCGATGGGCGGGCGGATCACCGCGCATCTCGCGCTCGACCACGCGGACCGGGTGCGCTCGGCCCTGATCGGCGGCCTCGGGATGCACCTGATCGAGGGCAAGGGCCTGCCCTCCGGCATCGCCGAGGCCCTGGAGGCGCCCGCCGGGACGCCTGCGCCCAACCCCACGGCGGCGGCCTTCCGGATGTTCGCCGAGCAGACCCGGAGCGACCTGCGGGCGCTCGCCGCCTGCATGCGCGGCTCGCGCCAGACGCTCAGCCGGGGCGAGCTCGCGCAGATCGAGGTGCCGGTCCTGGTCTCGGTCGGGACCCTCGACACGGTCGCGGGCTCGGGTCCCGCCCTCGCCGCCCTGATCCCGGACGCCCGGGCGCTCGAGATCGAGGGCAAGGACCACTCCACGGCGGTCGGCGCCAAGCCGCACCGGGACGGGGTGCTGGCCTTCCTGGCCGCGCAGCCCTGAGGCCTCAGCTCTTCAGACGGTAGCCCGTGCGGAAGATGTAGGTCACGAGGCCGAGGCAGATCACCAGGAACAGCGCGGTCATGCCGAGGCTGACCGCGATGTTCACGTCCGCCTTGCCGAAGAACGCCCAGCGGAACCCGCTGATCAGGTACACGACCGGGTTCAGCAGGCTCACCGCGTGCCAGAACGGCGGCAGCATGCTGATCGCGTAGAAGCTGCCGCCCAGGAAGGTGAGCGGGGTCACGACGAGGAGCGGGACCAGCTGTAGCTTCTCGAACCCGTCCGCCCACAGGCCGATGACGAAGCCGAACAGGCTGAACGTCACCGCGGTGAGCAGCAGGAAGCCGATCATCCAGAGCGGGTGGTCGATCCGCAGCGGCACGAACAGGGCCGAGGTGGCCAGGATGATCAGCCCGATCAGGATCGACTTCGAGGCCGCGGCGCCGACGAAGCCCAGCACCACCTCCAGCGGCGAGATCGGCGCCGACAGGATCTCGTAGATCGTGCCGGCGAAGCGCGGGAAGTAGATGCCGAACGAGGCGTTGGAGATGCTCTGCGTCAGCAGCGAGAGCATGATCAGGCCGGGCACGATGAACAGCCCGTAGGGCACATCGTCGACCGCCGAGACCCGGGAGCCGATCGCCGCGCCGAACACCACGAAGTACAGGGTCGTCGAGATGACCGGGGCCAGGATGCTCTGCCCGGCGGTGCGCCAGAAGCGTCCCATCTCGAACAGGTAGATGGCCCGGATCGCCGGCCAGTTCATGCTGAACGCCGCGCTCATGGCTGTGCCCTCTCCTCGCGCACGAGGCCGACGAAGATGTCCTCCAGCGAGCTCTGCTCGGTGTGGAGGTCGTTGAAGCGGATGCCCGCCGCCGCGAGGCCGGTCAGGAGCCCGGTGATGCCGGTGCGCTCGGCGCGGGTGTCGTAGGTGTAGACCAGCTCGGTCCCCTCCCCGCCGAGCGCCAGGCCGTAATCGGCGAGTTCCGGCGGTACCGCGGCGATCGGCTGCTGGAGGTGGAGCGTCAGCTGCTTGCGCCCGAGCTTGCGCATCAGCGCGGCCTTCTCCTCCACGAGGATGATCTCGCCCCGGCGGATCACGCCGATGCGGTCGGCCATCTCCTCGGCCTCCTCGATATAGTGGGTGGTGAGGATGACGGTGACGCCCTGCTGGCGCAGGTCGCGCACGAGGCGCCACATGTCCTGGCGCAGCTCCACGTCGACGCCCGCCGTGGGCTCGTCGAGGAACAGCACCCGGGGCTCGTGCGACAGCGCCTTGGCGATGAGCACCCGCCGCTTCATGCCGCCCGACAGGGTCATCAGCCGGCTGTCGCGCTTGTCCCAGAGGGACAGCGCCCGGAGGATCCGCTCGATATGCCCGGGATCCGGTCGCAGCCCGAACAGGCCGCGGGAGAAGCTCACGGTGTTCAGCACCGTCTCGAAGGCATCGGTGGTGAGTTCCTGCGGGACGAGCCCGATGGCCCGGCGCGCGGCGCGGTAATCCGCCGCGATATCGTGGCCGTCGACCAGGACGGTCCCCGCACTCGCGGTGACGATCCCGCAGACGATGTTGATGAGCGTGGATTTGCCCGCTCCGTTCGGACCGAGCAGCGCGAAGATCTCGCCGCGCTCGATGGCGAGGTCGATGTCACGCAGGGCTGTGAAGCCGGACGTGTAGGTCTTCGACAGCTTCGAGATGGAGATGATCGGCATCAGAGCCTGGTGCGAGCGGGAGCGTGCACGGGTCCGGCAGCCATGCTCAGGCACCGGACACGCGAGGGGCCGGCCGAGCGGGACGCCTCCGGCGGCGGGCGCCCCTATAGCATGGTGAATGACCGGCGCTGACCGAGCCCGTGTGCGCCACCGCACCGCGAGGGCGCCCGCGGCTCACCGGCGACCGAGGCGCTCCGCCAGCGCGAGGCACTCCTTGCGGAGTTCCGGATCCTCGATGCGCGAGAAGGCGGTCAGCAGGGCGGCGCATTCCGCAGCGCTCGGGCCGCCGGCTGCCGGGGACCCCGGCGGCCCGCGGAAGATCGAGACCGGGACGTTCAGCGCGTGGGCGATCTGGCGAAGCAGCACTTCCCGCTCGTGAGCGGAGTTCGCCGTGCCGTCGAGATCGAATCCGCCCGCGTCCGTCATGATCTCTTCGAAACCAGTCCTTCGGCCGAGCTCGGATGCACGGGATGCCCACAGACGCTGCTCGCGCGGCGCGCGGCACGACCATCCACACTTTCTCGGCGGGTGCAACCTACCGTTATGGTATCAGCTTGGCAGGGCCGCACTGTCCAGAACGCGCGGACAGCCGCCCCGGACCGAGATCTTGTACCGCTCATCTGTAATCGGCGAAGTCGGTTCAGCCTCCGTTCCGAATCAACATCCAGAAATACAATTGCCGGTAGCATGGTTCCGGCACTAGGCCGCTCGCCGAAGCGTGATCAGCGCGGCCAGGCCGATCAGGGTCGCTGCACCGAGGATCCGGCGCCAGGGATTCACGCCGCGCAGAAGCTCGTCGATCGCCCACCATGTCAGCGCGATATTGGCCCCGAAGGACAGAGAGGAGGCCGGCAGCCAGGGGGCCAGCTCTCCCCTGTCCTGGGCCAGCCAGGCCGCGAGGCTCAGGCCCGCGAACAGCCAGAGCGGCAGGTTCGGCCACTGCGCCACGGTGATCGCGCCGGTGGTCCGGTCGCGAAACATCCAGTCGACGGCCCGCCCGAAGGTCGTGCGCGGACGTGGAGACATGGCTCGAACCTTCGTGAGTGCCGGCCGGCGCGTGTCGTGCCGCCTCGCCGGACCAGATTGAGCCGGCGGCTCCGGAAGGCGCCTTAACACATCGGTAACGTTAGCAAAGGGAAACCGTCGGTAAATCCCTAACGGATCCTGAAAGGACTCGCGAAAAATTCGTTAATCTGGTGATCATCGGTCATCGGAACGGCGGCCCTTCAGCCGAACATCGAGGATCGATCATGAGCGCCCGTCTCGAAGACCTGAAGTTCATGCTGACGCTCAGCGCCGTGGTCCTGCTCGGCAGCGGCCTCGACGTCATCCTGCGCTGATCGCGCCAATCAACCCGGCCCGCGGCGCCGCGCCGCCGGACATGAAGGCGCGTCCGAGCGCCGCGCGGGCGGCCGACGGCCGAGCCTCCGGAGCACCGCCCCGGCCGGTCGTGTACGGGACGGCGATCAGCCGCGCGGCAGCGTCCGCGGGACGGCGCGTCCCCCCGATCTCGACAATCGGGATCTGTCCGGAGCGAAGGAAGCTCCGCAAGTCCGCGGCCCGCGCCCGCCGCTCCGTCCGCATCTTGAGCACGGCGATCACGAGGCCGGCCAGCCCGGCCGCCTCCAAGAACGCCGCGACCACGTAGCCCGCAGCCATCCGCTTCCACCAACTGTATCGAGGAGAGGCCGCCCTCGCGGCGGCCGCCACCGATCTGCGGGGTCATGGTTAGCGGGGCCTTAACGGCTGCGTAGAAGTCCGCAGATCGCGCCGGCGTCGACACTCGCCGCCCGCGACCGGGGCGCGGTGCGAGCCTTTCCCGTGCAACGACGATCGGGCGCCGCGCAGGGTCCGCGCGTCGCGCCCGGGAGTCCCTTCGGGAAGCCGTGAGGCTCCGCCGGAGCGCTACCACATGTCGAGGGCGACGCGGGCCTCGTCCGACATGCGGCTCTGGTCCCACGGCGGGTCGAAGACCATGGTCACCGCGCAGGACTGGACCCCGGGCACGGCGGACACGGCGTTCTCGACCCAGCCGGGCATCTCGCCCGCGACCGGGCAGCCGGGCGCCGTGAGGGTCATGTCGATCGCGACGACGCGATCGTCGCCGATATCGACCTTGTAGATCAGCCCGAGTTCGTAGATGTCGGCCGGAATCTCGGGATCGTAGACCGTCTTCAGCGCCGCGACGATGTCGTCGGTCAGGCGGTCCAGTTCCGCCTGCGGGATCGTCGAGTCGCCGGCGACGTCGGGGGCGTTCTTGCCGCCCGTGATGGTGGCGTCGGTGCTCATCGCTTCACTCTCCCCGGGCCCGCGCGGGCGGGACCAGCCTCATCCCAGTATCAGGTGAACAGCATTTCTGCTCTGCCGAGCGCCTCGGCAAGGGCATCGATCTCGGCGGTCGTGTTGTAAAGCCCGAACGAGGCGCGGCAGGTCGAGGTGACGCCGAAGCGGTTGAGCAGCGGCATCGCGCAGTGGGTCCCGGCCCGCACCGCCACGCCCTGCCGGTCGATCACCGTGGCGATGTCGTGGGCGTGCGCGCCCTTCATCTCGAAGGCGATCACGCCGCCCTTGCCCGGTGCGGTGCCGATGAGGCGCAGGGAATTCATCGCGCCGAGGCGCTCCTGCGCGTAGGCCGTGAGCTTCGCCTCATGGGCGGCGATCGCGTCGCGCCCGAGATTCATCATGTACTCGAGCGCGGCGCCGAGACCAACCGCCTCGATGATGGCCGGGGTGCCGGCCTCGAACCGGTGGGGCGGATCGTTGTAGGTGATCGCGTCCTCGCTGACCGTCCGGATCATCTCGCCGCCGCCCTGGTAGGGCGGCAGGCGCTCCAGCCATTCCTTCTTGCCGTAGAGCACGCCGATCCCGGTCGGGCCGTAGACCTTGTGGCCGGTGAAGACGAAGAAGTCGCAATCGAGCGCCCGCACGTCGACGGGCTGGTGCACCGCGCTCTGGGCCCCGTCGAGCAGGACCGGCACGCCGTGGGCGTGGGCGATGCGCACGATCTCGGCGGCGGGCGTCACCGTGCCGAGCACGTTCGACATGTGGGTGATCGCCACCATCTTGGTGCGGGGCGAGAACAGCTTCTCGTACTCCTCGACCAGGAAATTGCCCTGGTCGTCGACCGGCGCCCACTTGATCACCGCGCCGCGGCGCTCGCGCAGGAAGTGCCAGGGCACGATGTTGGAGTGGTGCTCCATGATCGAGAGGATGATCTCGTCCCCCTCTCCGATCAGGCCGGCCCAGCCCATCGACGAGGCCACGAGGTTGTAGGCCTCGGTGGCGTTGCGGGTGAAGATGATCTCGTCCGTCGAGGCGGCGTTGAGGAACTGGCGCGTGGTCTCGCGCGCGCCCTCGAAACCCTCGGTGGCGGCGTTGGCCATGTAGTGCAGGCCGCGATGGACGTTGGCGTAGCCGGTCTCCATGCAGGAGACCATCGCGTCGATCACCTGCCGGGGCTTCTGCGCCGAGGCGGCGTTGTCGAGGTAGACGAGCGGCTTGCCGTAGACCTGCTGGCCCAGGATCGGGAAATCCTTCCGGATCGCCGCGACGTCGTAGGTGGGGGTGAGGACGGGTGCGTTCATGGTCGCGACCTTCCGAAGACTTCGCCGATCCCGGGAACAGCCCTCATCCTGAGGTGCCGGAGCGAAGCGGAGGCCTCGGAGGCCTCCGGCTGGCGTTGCGATTCCTGGACCCCGCCCCGAGGCGCGCTGCCGCGGTGGCCTCAGGCCGGGATCAGGCATCGAGAAGGGCCGGTCCGCGGAGCGGACCGGCCGGGTCCGATCAGCCGCGCGCCTGGAGCCAGGCCTCGATCTCGCCGATGAGCGCCGCGCGGGCGCCCTCGTGCGTGACCGCCTCGACGGCCTCGCCGACGAAGGCCTGGACGAGCAGGCTCTCGGCGGTCGCGCGCGGCAGACCGCGGGCCATCAGGTAGAACAGCAGGTCCTCGTCCGGCGCACCGCAGGTGGCCCCGTGGCCGCAGGCCACGTCGTCGGCGAAGATCTCCAGCTCCGGCTTGTTCATCATCTGCCCCTCGTCGGTGAGGAGGAGGCAGTCGGACTTCATCTTGCCGTCGGTCTGCTGGGCGGCCTGACGGACGATGATCTTGCCCTGGAACACGCCGGTGGCGTCGCCGTCGATGATCCACTTGAACTGCTCGCGGCCGACGCCGCCGACCGCGGCATGGTCGGCGAGCAGCGTCGAGTCGGCGAGCTGGCCCTTGCGCAGCATGGCGGCGCCGTTGACCACGACGTTGGTGTCGTCGCCCGCGACGTGGACGAAGATCTGGTGGCGCGACAGGACCGCTCCGGTCACGAGGTTCACGGTCTCGACCTGACCCTCGGCCTCGACCTTGAGCGACAGGGTCGAGAGCGCGATGGCGGCGTCGCCCTGCTTGTTCAGGCGGGTGTGCCGGAAGGCGGCCTTGGGGCCGACCACCACGTCGAGGGCGTCGTTCGGCTGGCAGGTGAGCCCGTCCGGGCCCTCGTGGCTCTCCAGGAGACCGAACTCCGCGCCCTCGCCGATCTGGACGAGCACGCGGGTCGCCGTCGAGAACGGCGTGTTCCCGGCGCCCACGAAGCGCAGGTGCAGCGGCCGCGCCGGCTTCGCGCCGGGCGCCACCGTGATCAGCGCGCCGTCCGCCAGGAAGGCGGTGTTGAGCTGGTAGACCGGGTTCTCCCGGGCCTGCGCCACCGGCGCGAGCTGCTTCAGGTCGACATGCGCCTTCGTCAGCGCCTCGGACATCGTGACGACCGTGACCCCCTCGGGGATCCGGTCGAGATCCGACAGCTCGCGGACGAGATGGCCGTTCACGAAGGTCAGGCGCGCGGCCTCGATGCCGGCGAAGCCCTTCGCCCCGGCGACGGCCGCCCGGGCGACGTCGAGGCTCGGCGCCTCGGCCGGGGGCGCGGCCTCCGTGATGGCGGCGCGCAGGTCCGTGTACTTGAAGGCCTCGACCCGCCGGCTCGGCAGGCCGGTCGCCTCGAAGAAGCGGAAGGCCTCCTCGCGGGCGATCGCCTTCTCGCTGGCGAAGCTCTGGCGGGCCGACTCGAACAGCTTCGACAGGCCGGCCTCGGCGGGGGAGCGGAGGTTGGTGACGTCGGCCATGGCTCAGGCCGCCTCCCCGGTGCGGTACTCGGCGTAGCCGGAGGCCTCGAGCTCGAGGGCGAGCTCCTTGCCGCCGGTCTTCACGATCTGACCCTTCGACATGACGTGCACGGTGTCGGGCACGATGTGGTTGAGCAGGCGCTGGTAGTGGGTGATCACCAGGAACGAGCGGCCCTGGTCGCGGAGCGCGTTCACGCCCTCGGAGACGATGCGCAGGGCGTCGATGTCGAGGCCGGAATCGGTCTCGTCAAGCACGCAGAACTTCGGTTGCAGCAGCGCCATCTGGAGGATCTCCATGCGCTTCTTCTCGCCGCCGGAGAAGCCGACGTTGAGAGCGCGCTTGAGCATCTCCTTGTTGATCTCGAGCTTGTCGGCCGCGCCGTTCACCGCGCGGATAAAGTCCGGGGTCGACAGCTCGGCCTCGCCGCGCGCCTTGCGCTGCGCGTTCAGGCAGGCCTTGAGGAAGGTCATGGTGCCGACGCCGGGGATCTCCAGCGGGTACTGGAAGGCCAGGAAGATGCCGGCCGCGGCGCGCTCGTCGGCGGCCATCTCCAGAACGTTCTGCCCGTCGAGCAGGATCTCGCCGTCGAGAACCTCGTAGTCCTCCTTGCCGGCGATGACGTAGGAGAGGGTCGACTTGCCCGAGCCGTTCGGGCCCATGATCGCCGCGACCTCGCCGTCGTTCACGGTCAGGTTGAGGCCGTTCAGGATGCGGTTGTCCTCGATCTGCACGACGAGGTTCTTGATTTCCAGCATGTCAGTCCAAGTCCTTCAAAACCATTCGTCCCGCATCGCCCGCAGGAACGCGGCGCTCCCGGCCGGGTAGCCGGAGAGGTCGCCGATCACCGCGTCGATGCCGCACCGGGGACAGAGGGCGGTGCCCTCATCGGCGATCCAGCCCGCGATCTCGTCCGGCGCGAAAACCTCGAGGCAGAAGAAGCACCCGCACAGGACGCTGCTCCTGACCTCGTCGGCGTGCCGCGCGCTGTGCCGATGGGCCGCGCGCAGCACGTCGTCGTCGTAACCGCCCAGGCGGTCAGCCCACCGAGCCTTCCAGGCTGATCGAGATCAGCTTCTGGGCCTCGACGGCGAACTCCATGGGCAACTGCTGCAGCACGTCCCGGACGAAGCCGTTGACGATCAGCGCGGTCGCCTCCTCCTCGGAGAGGCCGCGCTGCTGGCAGTAGAACTTCTGCTCCTCGGAAATCTTCGAGGTCGTTGCCTCGTGCTCGAAGACGGCCGAGGCGTTCTTCGACTCGATGTAGGGCACGGTGTGCGCGCCGCACTGGTCGCCGATCAGCAGGGAGTCGCAGTTCGTGAAGTTGCGCGCGCCCTTGGCCTTCCGGTGCGCCGAGACGAGGCCCCGGTAGGTGTTCTGCGACCGGCCGGCCGAGATGCCCTTCGAGATGATCCGGCTCGTCGTGTTCTTGCCGAGATGGATCATCTTGGTGCCGGAATCGACCTGCTGCATGCCGTTCGACACCGCGATCGAGTAGAACTCGCCGCGGGAATCGTCGCCGCGCAGGATGCAGGACGGGTACTTCCAGGTGATCGCCGAGCCGGTCTCGACCTGCGTCCACGAGATCTTCGAGCGCGCGCCGCGGCAGTCGCCGCGCTTCGTCACGAAGTTGTAGATGCCGCCCTTGCCCTCGTTGTCGCCCGGGTACCAGTTCTGGACCGTCGAGTACTTGATCTCGGCATCGTCCAGGGCGACGAGCTCGACCACGGCGGCGTGGAGCTGGTTGTCGTCGCGCTTCGGGGCGGTGCAGCCCTCGAGATACGAGACGTAGGAGCCCTTGTCGGCGATGATCAGCGTGCGCTCGAACTGGCCGGTGTCGCGCTCGTTGATGCGGAAGTAGGTCGACAGCTCCATCGGGCAGCGCACGCCCGGCGGGATGTAGACGAACGACCCGTCGGAGAAGACGGCCGAGTTCAGCGTCGCGAAGAAGTTGTCGGTCACCGGCACGACCGAGCCGAGGTACTTCCGCACCAGCTCGGGGTGCTCGCGTACGGCCTCGGAGATCGGCATGAAGATCACGCCGGCCTTCTCCAGCTCCTTCTTGAAGGTGGTGGCGACCGAGACCGAGTCGAACACGGCGTCGACCGCGACGCGGCGCTCCGGCGCGATGCCTTCCAGCACCTCGACCTCGCGCAGCGGGATGCCGAGCTTCTCGTAGGTCTTCAGGATCTCGGGATCGATCTCATCGAGCGATTCCGGGCCCTGCCGCTTCGGGGCGGCGTAGTAGTAGATGTCGTTGTAGTCGACCTTGTCGTAGGAGACGCGGGCCCACTCCGGCTCCTTCATGGTGAGCCAGCGCCGGTAGGCGTCGAGGCGCCACTCCAGCAGCCACGCGGGCTCGTTCTTCTTGGCCGAGATGAAGCGGACGACGTCCTCGGAGATGCCCTTCTCGGACTTCTCCATCTCGATCGTGGTCTCGAACCCGTACTTGTACTGGTCGAGGTCGATCGAGCGGACCCGGTCGATGGTTTCCTGCACAGCAGGCATCAGCGTCTCCTAGGCATCTCCGGCGTCAAGGACCGGGAAGCGTCTGTCGGAAAGCGGGGAGGCGGCGCTCAGGCCGCCTGGCCTCGCCGTCTATATAGGGTCTCTACGACCCGTTCGAAGGCGTCGAGGAAGCATGCCACCTCCTCGTCCACCGTGTTCCAGCCGAGGCTGACGCGCAGCGCCCCCCCGGCGAGGTCGGAACCGACGCCCATCGCGGCGAGCGTCGC
The DNA here is from genome assembly GCF_900108435.1 of Methylobacterium sp. 275MFSha3.1. Lineage (NCBI taxonomy): Bacteria > Pseudomonadati > Pseudomonadota > Alphaproteobacteria > Hyphomicrobiales > Methylobacteriaceae > Methylobacterium > Methylobacterium sp. 275MFSha3.1. The sequence continues at coordinate 107,528 of NZ_FNWP01000009.1, forward strand.
CGAGCGCGCGACCTTGCCCGACGAGCAGGCCGAGCCCGACGACACCGCCACGCCGGCGAGGTCGAGGGCGATCAGGGCCGAGGGCGCGTCGAGCCCCGGGACCGAGAAACTCAGGGTGTTGGGAAGGCGCGGCGCTCCGGCGGCGAACACCACCGCGTCGGGCGCCATGGTGCGCACGCCGGCCTCGACCCGGTCCCGAAGGGCGGAGAGGCGCGCGGCCTCCGCGTCGAGCGCCGCGCGGGCGATCCGGGCAGCCTCACCCATGCCGACGATGGCCGGCAGGCACTCGGTGCCGCAGCGCAGCCGCCGCTCCTGGCCGCCCCCGCGCAGGAAGGCGCTTTCCAGGCTGACGCCCTCGGCTAGGACCAGCGCGCCGACCCCCTTGGGCGCCGCGAACTTGTGGCCCGAGAGGGTCAGCGCGTCGAGGCCGAGCGCCGCCATGTCGAGGGGGATCTTGCCGACGGCCTGCACGGCGTCGCTGTGAACCAGGGTCCGGCCGTGCGCCCGCGCCAGGCCGACGATCTCGGCCAGCGGCTGCACCGCGCCGGTCTCATTGTTGGCGGCGTGGACCGAGAGGAGCAGGGTCTCGTCGGCGAGAGCACCTAGGCGCGCCTCCAGGGCGGCGAGATCGACCACGCCCTCGGCGGTGACCGGGACTTCCTCGACGGCCGCGTCCGGGAACCGGTGACCGGCCGCGACGCAGGGATGCTCCGTGGCGGAGTGGAGCAGCCGCCTCGGGGCCGCCGCGCCGCCGCGACGGAGGGCGCCCGACAGGACCGCGTTCGCCGCCTCGGTCCCGCCGCTGGTGAAGACGACCTGCTCGGGCCGGGCGTTCACGAGCACCGCCACCTGGGTGCGGGCCGCTTCGAGGGCGGCCCGGGCCGCCCGCCCCTCCGCGTGGATCGAGGACGGGTTCCCGGAGAGCGTGAGCGCGCGCGCGACCGCCTCCGCGACGTCCGGGCGGACCGGCGCGGTGGCGTTGTAGTCGAGATAGGCGCGTGCCCGGCTCATCCGCGTTCCGTTAAGCCCTCTGCTGCGGCGCGTCACAATTCCTTGCCCGCGCGCCGGCTCGCCGTGCTAAGGCGCGCCGAGACAATGAGATCCCGCCGACCCGGCACGGTCGGCGTGGCAGCCAACGCGGTGCTTCGGACGGGTTGTTTAGAACAGTTCTAATCGCCTAGAACTGTTCTAAGACTGCTTTTATGGTGCGCGCGCGACGAGTCAAGGCTGCTGCGCCGCCGGGCCGATCGCCCGGCGGGCGATCTCCGGAGCGAGAGACGAGCGATGCCCGAAGTGATCTTCACCGGCCCGGCCGGCCGCCTGGAAGGCCGTTACCAAGCCCCCAAGAAGCGCGGCGCGCCGATCGCCATCATCCTGCACCCGCATCCCCAGTTCGGGGGTACGATGAACAATCAAATTGTGTACAACCTTTTCTACACCTTCGCCAATCGCGGATTCGCGGCCCTGCGTTTCAATTTCCGCGGGGTGGGACGCAGCCAGGGGTCGTTCGACCACGGCTCGGGCGAGCTGTCGGACGCCGCGGCCGCCCTCGACTGGGTGCAATCGGTCAACCCGGAGGCGAAGTCCTGCTGGATCGCCGGAGTGTCCTTCGGCTCATGGATCGGGATGCAGCTCCTGATGCGCCGCCCCGAGATCGAGGGATTCATCTCCATCGCCGCCATGGCGAACCGCTACGACTTCACCTTCCTGGCCCCCTGCCCCTCCTCCGGCCTGTTCGTGCACGGCTCCGAGGACCGGGTCGCGCCCGCCCGCGAGGTCATGCCGGTGATCGAGAAGGTGAAGACCCAGAAGGGCGTCATCATCGAGCACCAGATGGTCGAGGGCGCCAACCATTTCTTCGACGGCAAGGTCGAGGAACTGACAAAGACGGTCGACACCTACCTCGACAAGCGCCTCGGCAAGCGCGAGGAGGCGGCCTGACGGATCCGGCCCCGCGCCTTGACGGGGGGAGCCCCGGAGGAATAGGGCGCGGGTTTCGGAATTGAGACGCACCTTCGCAGGTCTGATGTCAGATAGCCCGTCCGACCACCCCGTCGTTCTCCTCGTGGAAGATGACGGCCTCCTTCTGATGGAGGCCTCGGACACCCTCGCGGATGCGGGCTTCACCGTCGTCGAGGCGACGCATGCCGACAAGGCGTTGAAGGTTCTGGAGAACCGCGACGACGTCGGGGTTCTGATGACCGACGTCGACATGCCGCAGGGGTCGATGGACGGCTTCGCCCTGGCGCGCCTCGTCGCGCATCGCTGGCCGTCGATTCCCGTGCTGGTGGTGTCGGGCATGGGCACGCCCGGTCCCAACGACATGCCGGAGGGCGCCCGGTTCATCCCGAAGCCCTACGAGCCGACCACCCTGGTCCGGACCCTGCAGGCCTTCATCCGCCGCGCGGCTTGACGCACGGATCCGCTCGGGCTGACACCCGGTCCGGGCCCTGAACACCCGACCGAGAGCCATGACGGACAAGAATCGACCGCACCGCTTCGCGACCCGGGCCATACACGCCGGCGCGGCGCCCGATCCCGCTACGGGTGCCCGGGTCCAGCCGATCTACTTCACCAACGGCTTCGTCTTCGACTCGACCGAGCAGGCCGCCGACATCTTCGCGGGCCGCCGGACCGGCTTCTCCTACTCGCGCGGATCCAACCCGACGGTCGCCGCGCTGGAGCGCCGGATCGCCGATCTGGAAGGCGCGAAGGCGGGTGTGGCAGTGTCCTCCGGACAGTCGGCCATGCAGCTCATTCTGATGACGCTGTTGAAGAGCGGCGACGCCTACGTCGCGTCGCCGCGCCTGTTCGGCGGGTCGCTCGGCCTGATGCGCCGGCTTGACGGGCGCTACGACCTGAAGCCGCGCTTCGCGCGCGGTATGGCCCCGGAGGATTTCGAGGCGGCGATCGCCCCGGACTGCCGGGCCATCTTCTGCGAATCGATCGTGAACCCCTGCGCGTCGGTGGTGGACCTCGACGGCATCGCCGCGGTGGCCCGCCGCCACAATCTGCCGCTCGTCGTCGACAACACCCTCGCCTCGCCGGCCCTGATCCGGCCGATCGAGCACGGCGCCGACATCGTCTGGCACTCCACCTCGAAGTTCCTGAGCGGCTCCGGCCAGACCATCGGCGGCGTGATCTGCGACGCCGGCCGCTTCGACTGGGCGAAGGTCGGCGGCTACAACCTGATCACCGAGCCCTGGCCGGACTATGACGGGCTGGTCCTCACCGAGGCCTTCCCGGCGACCCCCTTCGCGGCGGCGTGCCGGTTCTTCGGCCTGCGGGACCTCGGGCCCGGCCTGTCGCCGATGAACGCGTTCCTGACGCTGATGGGGATCGAGACCCTGCCGCTGCGCATGGAGCGGCACTGCGCCAACGCCCGGGCGGTGGCGGCCTTCCTGAAGGATCACCCGGCCGTGGCCTGGGTGAGCTACCCGATGTTGCCGGGCCAGACCGGCGAGGACCTCGCCCGCCGCTACACCCCGGACGGGCCGGGCTCGATCTTCACCTTCGCGCTGAAGGGCGGCGAGCCGGCGGCGCTGCGGTTCATCGCCGGCCTGGAGCTGATCTCGCACTTGGTGAACATCGGCGAGATCAAGTCGCTGGCGATCCACCCGTCCTCGACCACGCACCGGCAGCTGCCGGAGCACGAGAAGGCCGCCGCGCAGGTCGGGCCCGAGACCGTGCGGTTGTCGATCGGGCTGGAGAACGAGGCCGACCTCATCGCCGATCTCCAGCAGGCGCTGGATCGCCTCCTCTAGTCCGTCATCGCGAGCGCGGCGAAGCGACCCAGAGCCGCGCGATCTCGACGATCGTGAGGCCGCTGGATTGCTTCGCGCTGCCCGCGAGGACGGCCACGGCGGGCAGGGATTGGACGCAACCGGGACGGCCTCAGCGCCGCCGCTCCAAGATCGACACGTAGTTGGCGACCGCCGCGCCGCCCATGTTGAAGATCCCGGCGAGCTCCGCCCCGGGCACCTGCATCTCACCGGCCTCGCCCATGAGCTGGAGGCAGGCCATGACGTGCATCGACACGCCGGTCGCCCCCACAGGATGACCCTTGGCCTTCAACCCGCCGGACGGGTTGATCGGCAGCCGGCCGCCCTTCTCGGCGAGTCCCTCGCGCACCACGCGAAAACCCTCGCCCGGGGCGGCGAGACCCATCGCCTCGTACTCGATCAGCTCGGCGATGGTGAAGCAGTCGTGGGTCTCCACGAAGGAGAGGTCCTCATTGGCGATCCCGGCCTGGGCCCGCGCCCTCTCCCAGGCCATTCGCGCGCCCTTGAACTCCACCGGGTCGCGGCGGGACAGGGGCAGGATGTCATTGACGTGCGCCCGGGCGCGGAAGCCGATCGCCCGCTCCAGGCCCTCGGCGGTCTCGGCATCGGCCACCACAAGCGCCGCCGCCCCGTCCGAGATCAGCGAGCAGTCCGTGCGCCGCAGGGGGGCGGCCACGTAGGGGTTCTTCTCCGAGACCCGGTTGCAGAAGTCGAAGCCGAGGTCCTTGCGCAACTGCGCGTAGGGGTTGCCGACGCCGTTGCTGTGGTTCTTGGCGGCGATGCGGGCCAGCTCCTCGCTGCGGTCGCCGTAGCGCTGGAAGTAGCCCGCCGCGATCCGCCCGAACACGCCCGCGAAGCCGCCCTCGATGTCGGCCTCCTCCTTCCGGTAGGAGGCGCCCAGCAGGATGTCGCCGGTCTCGGCGACGGTCTTGGCGGTCATCTTCTCGGCGCCGATCACCAGGGCCACGCGGCCGCGGCCGCTGTCGACGAAGTCGAGGGCCGCGTAGAGCGCCGCCGACCCGGTGGCGCAGGCGTTTTCCAAGTGGGTCGCCGGCGCGTGGGCGAGGCCCGGCCGGTTCACCGCAACCAGCGAGCCCTCGAAGCCCTGCTTGGAGAAGCCGGTGTTCATCGAGCCCACGTAGATGCCGTCGACCTGCGACTCCTCGACGCCGGCATGGGCTAGCGCCTCCCCCGAGACCCGGGCGATCAGCCCCTCGACATCGGGCTCCTCGAGCTTGCCGAAGGGGGTGTGGGCCCAGCCCACGATGCAGGCGCGCGTCATCCGGTGACCTCCCGTGTGTGGACAGGACGATGGGCCCGCCACGGCCGGCGATCAAGACAGGGCGCGGGTTCTTCGACGCGCCGGACCCGTCCGGAGGAGGGCCGCTCGGGCCCGCTCAGCGCAGGTGGAAGGCGACCCACGCGACGCCGACCAGCACCAGCGCGGTCAGCAGCGCGCGGCCGAGCGCGCGGCGGCCTCTCACGGGGCGAACAGCTCCGAATGGCGTGCACGGAGTGCCAGGATCAGGGCCAGTGTCTTGAGGTCGGTGATCTCGGCGCGGTCGGCGCATGCGGCGAGCTCGGACAGCGGCATCTCAACCACCCGGATGTTCTCGTGCTCGCCCTCGGCCCCGCCGCCGGCCTCGGCGCGGTCCGCCCGGCCGTAGGGCGCGAGGTAGAGGTGGATCTTCTCGGTGGTCAGGCTGGCGCAGGAATAGGTGGCGCCGACGAACTCGAGCGCCCGCAGGCGCAGGCCCACCTCCTCCAGCGCCTCGCGGCGGGCATTCTTCTCCGGGCTGCCGGCGTCGATCAGCCCCGCCGGCGCCTCCAACTGGACCTGCTCGCCGGCCGCGAAAAGCGGCGGCACCCGCAGCTCGCGCACGAGCGTCGCGACCTTCCGCTCCGGGTCGTAGGGCAGGATCCCGACCGAGTCGCCGTGGTCCTCGATCTCGCGCTCGACGACGGCGCCGTCGGCGAGGCGCACCCGCGCGATCCCGAAGCGGCTCCAGCTCTCGTGGACGAAGCGGACAGTGAGGATCTCAGCTTTCATATGCACGCCCACCCCTCATCGCCTTACACGGAACCGTGTCCCCGGGTTCCGGGAACGCCGGCGCCCGCGGTCACGTTTGGTCGGACACGCGCATGGTCACGCTTCCGCGGGGCGCGCCGGTCAGGATCGATGCGGGCAGGATCGACGCAGGCAGGACCGATCGGCGGGATCCGGAAGCGTTCGCGGCGGGACGGCGCCGCGATCTGGGTCGTCCTCGCGCTCACCTACATGGTCTTCGCCGGCTCGGTCAGCCTGAACGAGGGGATGGCCGCCGTCGGATGCGCCAGTCTCGGCACGCTCTGGTGGTGGGGCGTCGGACGGCGCGGCGGGCTGCGCTTCCGCTTCGACCGGGCGTCGCTCCACCCGCTCGGCCCGGCCGTCCGCGACATGCCGCGCCAGACCGCCCGCGTCGGGCTGCACCTCCTGCGCGCGATCCTCGGTCGCGCCGGCGGCGGCGCGACCCGCGAGCGGAGCGCCGCCGAGATCGCCTGGGCCACGCCGGAGGGCGACGCGGCGCCGGCGGCGCGGGCGGTCGGGTTGCTGGCCGCGTCGCTCGCCCCCGACAGCTACGTGCTCACCCTCGACCGCGCGCACGGAACCGTGGTGACGCACGGCCTGGAGGAGGCGCGATGAGCGTCTGGACGGTCGCCATCCTGGCGCTGCTGCCGCCGCTCGCGGTGGCCGCGGTGCTCGCGTGGCGGGGCAGACCCGGCCAGCGTTTCGCCGCCTACCAGCTCGCCGGCAGCGTCACGGTCCTGATCCTGACGCTCATGGCCTTCGCCACCGATCAGGCGTCGATCACCGATCTCGCCCTCACCCTGGTCCTGCTCAACCTGCCCGGCACGATGCTGCTCGCGGTCTTCCTGGAGCGCTGGATATGAGCGTCGCGATCGGCTCGGTCCTGGCCCTTGCCGTGGCGGCCGCGTGGCTCGCGGCCCTCGCCCTCTGGCGCCTGCCCCGGGCGCTCGACCGGATTCACGCGCTCGCGTTCCTGAACGTCGCGGCCGCGATCCTCGTGACGGTGGCGGCCTTCCTCGCGGACGGCGTCTCCGGGCGCTCGCTCAAGATCCTGGTGATGATGGTGGTGTTCCTCGCCTGGGCGGCGGTGCTGTCGCACGTCTCCGGCCGGGCCGTGCTGATGCGCGAGGGCCGCTCGGCATGACGGTCATCCTGCCGCTGCTCTTCCTGCTCACCGCGGTCTCCGGAACCGCCGTGGTCCTCGTGCGCGACCCCGCGCGGCAGGTCTTCGCCATCGCGGTCAACGGGCTCATCCTGGCGATCCTGTTCGACGCCCTCCAGGCCCCAGACGTCGCGCTCTCGGAGCTGGCGGTCGGTTCGGCGGCGGTGCCGCTCCTCTTCCTCGTGGCCCTGATGGCCGTGCGGACGCAGCCGCCCGAGGAGGAATCGTGAGCCCGCGCGCCCGCGTCGCGCTCCTGGCCGTCGCGGGCCTCGTCCTCCTCCCGGGCGCGGCCGCGGTGATCGCCGGCTTGCCGCCCTTCGGATCGACGATCGCCCAGTACGGCGCGCGCATCAACGCGATCACCCCGGAGGCCCGGCACGTCGCCAACATGGTCAGCGCGATCAACTTCGACCTGCGCGGCCTCGACACCCTCGGCGAGGAGTTCATGCTACTCGCCGCCATCACCGGGACGGTGGTGTTGCTGCGCGGGCGGCGCGGCGAGGGCACGACCGGGCGCGCCATGCGCCGGCCCGGCCGGGCCGTGATCCCGCGCTCCGAGGCCGTCGTGCTCGCGTGCCGCGTCGCCGGCCCGCTCACTGCGCTGTTCGGCCTCTACGTCGTGCTGCACGCGACCGTCACGCCGGGCGGCGGCTTTCAGGGCGGCGTCATCCTCGCCTCAGGGACCCTGCTGATCTATCTCGGCGAGGGCTATGCCGGCTGGCGCGACGCCATCCGCAGTCACTGGCTCGATGCCCTGGAGGGTGGCGGCGCGCTGCTCTTCGCCCTGTGCGGGCTCGCGCCGATGCTGACCGGCGCCGCCTTCATGCAGAACATCCTGCCGCTCGGCACCTTCCGCGACCTGTTCTCGGGCGGCCTGATGCTCGTCGAGAACCTCGGCGTCGCCCTGGCGGTGACGGGCGGCTTCACGCAGCTCTTCCTGGAATTCATGGAGGAGACCCGCGCGGCCGACGCGCCCGAGGAGCCGGGGGAGGAATCCGCGTGAGTGCGGTCATCAGTGTCCTGCCCTACGCGGTCGCCGCGTGGCTGTTCGGGATCGGCCTCTACGGCATCGCCACGAGCCGCAACTTCATCCACCTCGTGGGCTGCCTCGGCGTGTGCCAATCGGCGACCTACGTGCTCCTGCTCGGCCTCGGCTATCGCTGGGGCAGCATCGCGCCGATCTTCTACGACCACCCGCCGGGAACGCCCGCCGTCGACCCGGTGATGCAGGCGCTGGTGCTCACCGACATTGTGGTCGGCGCGACGCTCACCGCCCTCCTCCTCGTCCTCACCATCCAGGCCTACAAGCGCGGCGGCAGCCTGGACCCGGAGAAGCTCCGGCCGATGCGCGCGGGCGGCAAGTCCGGGCGCGATGCGGGATCGAGCCGGGTGCGCGACGCGGAGCGGGGCGGCCCGTGACCGCCTTCCCGGCCGCCCTCCTGCCCCTGCCCGTCGCGATCCCCCTCGTGGTCTGCGCCGCGATGCTGGCGACCGCGCACGTCCTGCCCGGTCGCCTGCCCGACATCCTGGCGACGCTGGCGGCGCTCACCGTCGCGGTGCTCTGCGGCGTCATCGCCACACACGCCGCCGACGGGCCGCTGGTCTACTGGTTCGGCGGCTGGGAGCCGCGCGACGGCGTCCATCTCGGGATCGGCTTCTCGGTGGACGAGGCCAGCGGCTGGGTCGCGGCCTTCATCGGGCTGCTCTACGCCCTGACCTTCGTGTTCGCCTGGGGCTTCTTCGACCGCACCCACGGCCACTTCCACATCCTGATGCTGCTGTTCCTGGCCGCCATGGTCGGGTTCTGCTTCACCCGCGACATGTTCAACCTGTTCGTGTGGTTCGAGGTGATGAGCGTCGCGGCCTTCGCGCTCACGGCCTACCACTTGGCGGAGTCGTCGCTGGCGGGCGCCATCAACTTCACGGTGGTGAACAGCCTCGCGGGCTTCCTGATGCTCGGCGGCATCGGGCTGATCTACGCCCAGACCGGCACGCTCGACTTCGAGGGCATCGCGGCGGCGGTGGCGCGGGGCGGCCGGGATCCGGTGGTGGCCGGGGCGTTCTGCCTCGTCGCGGCCGCCCTGATGATCAAGGGCGCGATCGTGCCGTTCCAGTTCTGGCTCGCCGACGCGCACGCGGTCGCGCCGAGCCCGGTCTCGGTGATCTTCTCCGGATCGATGGTCTCGCTCGGCCTGTTCGGCCTCGCGAAGGTGAGCGCCATCGTGTTCGGCGGCTCCGATCAGGTCCAGCACGCCCTTCCGGGACTGCTCATCGGCCTGGGCAGCTTCACCGCCCTCCTGGGTGGCTGGATGGCGCTGCTGCAGCGGCACCTCAAGCGGCTGCTCGCCTTCTCGACCATCTCGCACGCCGGCATCATGCTCACCGGCCTCGGCGCCCTCTCGGTCGACGGGACCGGCGGGATGCTCGTCTACGTGGTCGGGCACGGGCTGGTGAAGGGCGCCCTGTTCATGATCGCCGGCATCCTGCTCGCCACCCAGGCCAGCATCGACGAGATCGCCCTGCGCGGCCTCGGACGGGGGATCTGGCCCGCCGGCGTCGCCATGGCTCTGGCCGGGCTGCTGCTCTGCGGCCTGCCCCTCGGTGTGCTCGACCAGGGCACGCGCCTCGTCCAGGGGGCGCTCTGGCAGCAGGGGCACGGGGTGGCGCTGGCGGCCGGTGCCATCGGCGCGGCGCTGACCGGGGCCGCGGTGCTGCGGGCCGCGGGCCGGATCTTCCTCGGGCTCGGGCCCGATCCCGGCGACGAGGCCGGCGCCCCGAGCGCGGACGAGCGCGAGAAGGCCAACCGGCCGCTCTGGCTGATGCTGGCGCCGTGCTGCCTTCTCCTCGCGCTCGATATCGGTCTGCCGGTGGCTCTCATCGAGCACGCCCTGCCGCGGGCGGCGTCGGCCTTCATGCACCGGCCGACCGTGCACGCGCTGGCGGAGGGGCCCGGCTGGCTCCCCTGGGCCTCGGTCGCCGCCGCTCTGGCCGGCGCGGGATACGGGCTGTTCCGCAGACATCTGCCCGCGTTCGTGGTCCGGCCGGTCAGCGCGACGCAATCCGCGCCGACCCGCGTGCTGGAAATGCTCCATAGCGGCTTGATCGGCGATTACGCCGCCTGGCTCGCCGTGGGCGTGGCGGCGATCGCGGCCGTGCTGGCCATCGCCTGAGCGCGCCCGTCGCCGCGCGCCTCAGCCGACGGGCTCACGCGGGCTCGAGCCGGCACAGGCCATCGGCCAGCGGCTCGCTCGTGTATGCTTTCGGGAAACGCCTGGGGGAAGTGGTGCCGCAAGAGGGATTCGAACCCCCGACCCCCTCATTACGAATGAGGTGCTCTACCAGCTGAGCTATTGCGGCCCTGGCCCCGACGGGACCGTCGGCGGCGCGCGGTGACCGGCGCCGGACGTGGCAGGCTCATAGCGGCCCGGCCTGCGTTAGGCAAGGCCACAGCAGGCGCTCGCGGGCGTCAGGCGGCTTGGTCCGACGCTAATTCATCCTGCAGGAACGCCGCCACCTCCGCCCGGTCCACGCCGGGGGCGATGAAGCTCTGGCCGATCCCCCGAGCGAGGATGAAGGTCAGCGCGCCGTCGCGGACCTTCTTGTCCTGGGTCATCGCGTCGAGGAGCGCCTCGGCGTCGCCGCACCCGCCCGGAACGGCCTGCAGACGGGTCGGCAGGCCGGCGAGCGCGAGATGGTTGGCGACCCGGCCCGCGTCCTGTCCCGCGCAGAGCCCGAGGCGTGCCGAGAAGCGGAAGGCGAGCGCCATCCCGATCGCGACGCCCTCGCCGTGGACCAAGCGGGCGGAATCGTAGCCGGTCAGGCGCTCCAGGGCGTGGCCGAAGGTGTGGCCGAGATTGAGCAGCGCCCGCTCGCCGTCCTCCCGCTCATCGCGGGTGACCACCGCGGCCTTGGCCCGGCAGCAGGCGGCGATCGCCTGCTCGCGCTCCGGGCCGCCGGCGAAGATCCCGCGCCAGTTCGCCTCGCACCAGTCGAAGAAGCCCGGATCGGCGATCAGCCCGTACTTGGCGACCTCGGCGTAGCCGGCGCGCATCTCGCGCTCGGACAGGGTGTCGAGGGCGGCCGTGTCGGCCAGGACGAGGCGCGGCTGGTGGAAGGCGCCGATCAGGTTCTTGCCCAGCGGCGCGTTGATGCCGGTCTTGCCGCCGACCGAGGAATCGACCTGCGCGAGCAGGCTCGTCGGCACCTGAACGAAGCGCACGCCGCGCCGCAGGGTGGCGGCCGCGAAGCCCGCGAGGTCGCCGACCACGCCGCCGCCCAGCGCCACGACGAGGTCGCCGCGCTCGACCTTGAGGGCGAGCAGACCGTCGCAGACCTCCGCGTAGCCCGCGTAGGATTTGGAGGCCTCGCCCGGCGCCACCGTCACCACGCCAGCCTGGAGGCCGGCGCGCTCCAGGCTGGTCCGCAGCCGCGCGGCGTAGAGCGCGCCGACCGTCGCGTCCGTCACGATCGCCGCCCGGCGGGCCCCGAGTGCGGCGACCGCGGTGCCGGCGGTGTCGATCAGCCCGCGCCCGATCTGGATATCGTAGGCGCGGCCGGCGTCGAGGGGTACGTGGACGGTCAGGAGGTCCGGACGGGGCAGGGTCATGGATCGGTTCGCTCGGGTCTCACTGGGCGGCCACGGGGATGGATCCTTCGCCGCTGAGATGGGCATCCAGCGCCTCCAGCACGTCCTGGACGACCCGGTCGTGCGAGACCTCCCGCGAGATGACCATCACGTCGGCTGCAGCGTAGACCGGGTGGCGCACGGCCATCAGGTCGCGCATCGTCGCCTCGGGATCCTCGGTCTGCAGCAGCGGGCGGTTGCCGCGCTTGCGGACCCGACGCATCAGCACGTCCAGATCGGCCTTCAGCCAGACGGAGACCGCCGATTCAGCGATGCGCGCGCGGGTCGCCTCGCGCAGGTAGGCGCCGCCGCCCGTCGCCAGGACCAGCGGGCCGGCCCGCAGCAGGCGCGAGATCACCCGCTCCTCGCCGTCGCGGAAGCTCGGCTCGCCGTAGATCGCGAAGATGTCGGGGATCGTCAGGCCGGCCGCGGCCTCGATCTCGATGTCGGCATCCTTGAAGATCAGGCCGAGGCGGCTCGCCAGACGGCGGCCGACGGTGCTCTTGCCCGCTCCCATGAGGCCGACGAGCACGATCGAGCGCAGGCCGAGCGCGCGGCGCAGACGCGCCTCGATCGGTTCCCCCGCCTCCTCCCCGCTCATGGCCTCCTGCATCGACTCCTGCATCGCATCCGTGCGGCGTCCCCGCCTCTCCACCGGCCCCCGCGCGCCTGTCGCCCGGGCAGCCTCACATCCTGCGGCAGGCTCTTAGCGCGATTCAAGCGGCCTGCGAAACGCATCCCTGTGTCGTCGTGGGCCTTGTCAGCGCCTCGTTCACGTGGTCGAACCCGGGCATCGGCGGCGGCTCGGAGAAGGCCTTCGCCCGCCCCCTCCCCGCCGCCAGCGCCCGTCTGCCCGAGGTTCGACCGACGTGCCGACCCTGTTCCGTTTCTTTGCCACCCTCGCGATCCTGGCGGGTCTGGTCTACGCGGCCATGTTCGCGCTCGCGCATTTCGTCCAGCCGACGCCGCGGGAGATGAGCGTGACCATCCCCGCCTCGAAGCTGCAGCCGGGCAACCGTTGAGCGGGCCGGAGGGCAGCGGCGACGCCGCCCGGGCGCCGCACCCCGAGGTCGCCGAGTACCTCGACATGCTGGCCGCCGAGCGCGGTGCCGGACTGAACACCCTGAGCGCCTACCGCCGGGACCTGGACGATTACCTCGACTATCTCGCGCGCTCGGGCACGGCGCTCGGCGACGTGGAGGCCGGCACGCTGCGGGCCTTCCTGATCGACCTCGAGACCCGGGGCCTGAAGGCGTCCTCGGCGGCGCGGCGCCTGTCCTGCGTGCGCGGTTTCCACAAGTTCCTCTATGCCGAGGGCGGCGCCGAGAGCGATCCGAGCGTCGCGGTGTCCGGTCCGCGCCGCGGGCGCGCGCTCCCCAAGGTGCTATCCATCGCGGAGGTCGACCGGCTGCTCGCCACGGCGCAGGCGGCCGCCGCCGCCGATCAGGCCCCCGGCCCGGCCCGGCGGGCACGCCGGATGGCGTGCCTGCTCGAGCTGCTCTACGCCACGGGCCTGCGCGTCTCGGAACTGGTCGCCCTGCCCCGCGCGGCGGGCGCGACGCGCGAGCGCTACCTCATCGTCAAGGGCAAGGGCGGCCGCGAGCGCCTCGTGCCCCTGACCGATGCGGCCCGCACCGCGATGGCGGCGCATCTTCCGGCCGTGCCGGAGGACAACTCGTGGCTGTTTCCCGCCGACAGCGACAGCGGCTATCTCACCCGGCAGGCCTTCGCCCGCGATCTCAAGGTGCTGGCCTCGGCGGCGGGGCTCCACCCGGATCGGGTGAGCCCCCACGTGCTCCGCCACGCCTTCGCGAGTCACCTCCTGCAGAACGGCGCCGACCTGCGCATCGTCCAGGAGCTGCTCGGCCACGCCGACATCTCGACGACGCAGATTTACACGCACGTCCTCGATGAGCGCCTGAAGGCGATGGTCCGCGATCTGCATCCGTTGATGGATGGCTAAGCGCTGCCGAGCGGATGGTGTGGCAACTCTCGGTCGGTCGCCCCAATTGTATACGTTTAGCGAACTGCCTAGAAGTAGCCCCTCGCCATACCGGTACGCGAGCCAGCCTTTACCAGAGAGAGTTTTCCTATGTCAGGCCCCACGGCCTCGCAGATCGGCATCGAGCCGGATCGAGCGGGGCACACGCGTGCCGACCAGCTTTCGCAGCGGGAGCGGCAGCGCCTCGACAACCAGCTGTGCTTCGCGGTCTACGCCGCCGCGCACGCGTTCGGCCGCGCCTACCGCAACCTCCTGGGGCGCCACGAACTGACCTATCCGCAATATCTCGTCCTGCTGGTCTTGTGGGAGCAGGACGGATTGTCGGTCAAGGAGATCGGGAACCGCCTGTTCCTGGATTCGGGGACGCTGACGCCGCTCCTGAAGCGCCTGGAAGCCTCCGGGCGCGTGCGCCGCGCCCGCGACCGGGTCGACGAGCGTCAGGTCAGCATCTTCCTCACCGCCGCCGGCGAGGCCCTGCGCGAGGAACTCGCCTGCCTGCCCGACGAGGCGGGGGGCATGACCGGTCTCGATATCCAGGGCCGCAAGGACCTGCTTCAGGATCTCGTCACGCTCAGGCTGAGCCTGCAGGCCGGCCTCACGCCCGACTAGGGCGCGGCCGGAGCCCCGGGAGCGGCCGGGCGGCCGCTCCCGGTTCGTACCGATCTTCGCCTCTCAGGACTGCGTCTTGAGGTAGGCGATGACGTCGTTGATCTTCTTGTCGTCGGGGTAGCCCTGGAAGATCATCTTGGTGCCGGGCACCTTCGCCTTCGGGTTCTTCAGCCACTCGTGCAGGTTGGCCTCGTCCCAGGTGATGCCGGAGTTCTTCAGGGCGGCGGAGTAGTTGTAGCCCTCGTAGGTGCCCGCCTTGCGGCCGACGACGCCCTTCAGGTCGGGACCCACGCCGTTCTTCTGGAAGTTGTGGCACGCCTTGCAGGGGGCGAACGCCTTCTCGCCGGCCGCGGCGTCGCCGGCGTCCTGGGCCTGCGCGGCGAACGGCATCACGACGGCAAGGACGGCGCCGAAAACGAGTGAACGCATGGATTTCCTCCTGTTGGCCGCCGCTTGGGCAGCGATGCGGGCAGAGCTTGCCTGCCTGGAACAGCTCTAAATGAATGTGCCCGGCGCGCGCAACGGCCCAGTCTGGGATAGCCGTCATCCGGGGCCGGTTGGCGGCTGCTGCGGGCCGCCGCCCCACTCAACACCGCGTGAACGGATTGGCTCCGTGCGACGGCGCGCGGCGCCGTTCCCTCAGATCCCGTGATAGGTCCGATACCAGTCGACGAAGCGCCCGATCCCCGTCTTCAGCGGCGTGGCGGGCCGGAAGCCGGCGTCCCGCACGAGGTCGTCGATGTCGGCGTAGGTCGCCGGGACGTCCCCGGGCTGCATCGGCAGGAGGATCTTCTCCGCCTTGCGGCCCAGGGCGTCCTCGAGGAGGGCGATCATCTCCAGGAGCGCCACCGGCTCGTTGTTGCCGATGTTGTAGATCCTGTAGGGGGCGGAGCTGGTCCCGGGATCCGGCGCCGCGCCGCTCCACGCGGGGTCGGGCGCGGCCGGCCGGTCGGCCAGGGCCCGGATCCCCGCGACGATGTCGTCGATGTAGGTGAAGTCCCGGAGCATCCGCCCTTCGTTGAACACGCGGATCGGTTCGCCCGCCAGGATCGCGCGGGTGAACAGGTACAGCGCCATGTCGGGCCGGCCCCAGGGGCCGTAGACGGTGAAGAAGCGCAGGCCCGTCGTCGGCAGGCCGTAGAGATGGCTGTAGCTGTGCGCCATCAGCTCGTTCGCCTTCTTGGTCGCGGCGTAGAGGCTGAGCGGATGGTCGACGTTCTGGTGCACCGAGAACGGCATCGCGGTGACGCCGCCGTAGACGGAGCTGGAGGACGCGTAGAGGAGGTGTCCCACGCCGCCGTGGCGGCAGGCCTCGAGGATGTTCAGGAAGCCGACGAGGTTGCTCGCCGCGTAGGCGTGCGGATCGGTGAGCGAGTAGCGCACGCCGGCCTGGGCCGCGAGGTGGATCACCGTGCGGAACGCGTGGCGGTGGAACAGCGCGTCGAGGCCGCCGCGGTCGGCGAGGTCGAGGCGCGCGAAGCTGTAGCCCGGGAAATCCGCGAGGCGTTGCAGCCGGGCTTCCTTGAGGCGCACGTCGTAATAGGCGTTGACGCTGTCCAGCCCGACGACCTGCCGACCCTCTTCGAGGAGGCGCAGGGCGAGCTGGTTCCCGATGAAGCCGGCCACGCCGGTGATCAGAACAGGTGGCAGGGACATGCGCGCGGACCGACGGGCTGACTGGCCGCCCGGGGTCGAGCTGTAGCATGGGGTATGGGCGCGACAAATCGGTGTCCGACATGAGCCTGCCGACATGAGCCTGCCGACGCTCCGAGCGGCCTGTCGCGCGGGCGCGTGACGCGCTAGGCTCGCGGCTGCCGTGCAGCCCGATCCGAGACCGCTCCCCGACAGCCTGACCCGCCTGCTCACCGTGCCGGAGCAGCGCCCGGTCCGGGCGCGTCCCGAGCCTTCGCGGAGGGAGCGGGCTTCGGAGCCGCGCTCCGCACACGCGGCGCTGGAAGCGGCGATCCTCCGCGGCTTCGTGTTCGGTCTCTCGGGGCTCGTCTGGCTCGTCGTGCTGGCGCTGTCGGTCCGGCATATCGCGCACTGATCGTGCCCCGAGCCCCCGCAGTCCCGGCGTGACGCTGTGGATATCGGTGGTGCGCCTGTTCGCCCGCGTCCTCAATCAGTACGCGAACAGCCAAGTTCGCTATTGAGGCGGCCAGACCGGGGGCGGCTCGACGGCGAGGATGGGACGATGTCTCTGACAGGGCGTTTCTGGTTCCGGAAGACCTGGACAGGGCGGCTGGTGCTCCTGGTCGAGGAGGAGCGCCCCCGCTGGTTCGGCCGCGGCTCTGGCAAGCCGCGCTGGCGCAACGCCAAGCTCCTCGATTTCGCCGAGCCCGAGCTGCGGCCGCTCATGGCGATGGAGAAGCAGCACCGCGCGGGCGGTTCCAGCGGCCAGGTGCGGGCGCTGCGCCCGGTCCCGTCCGCGCCGGCCGCGCGCGCCGCGCACGGCTGAGGGCCGAGACAGGGGGGCGCGCCGCATCTGGTCCGACGCGCGGCCATCACCACCTGTCGTGGGTCGCTCCGCCCGGGGCGGCACCCCTGCAATCGGTGAAGACCATGCCGCGCTACTTCTTCCACACGCAGATCGGCGAGGACGTCATCTCCGACCCGACCGGGATCGAGCTTCGGGATCCGGACGCGGCCTGGGAGGCGGCGCGGGAGACGATCCGCGCCGCCCTGCGCCAGCCGCAGGATCAGGCCCGGCTGATGACGGCGTGCCTCGTGGTCACGGACGACGACGGCGAGGTCGTGCTGGAATTCCCGTTCAGCGAGGCCGTGGCGCTGCCCGCCGACGCGGACCCGACGCGTCACTGAGATCGGCGACGCGCGCGCTCCGCGCCCTACATCGCGCCGCAGCCCACCGGAACGGAGCTGCGCCCGTATGGATACGCCACCGAACGACCTCGATGCCCGCGCCCTCGGCCGGGCCGCGCCCGCCAAAGGGCTCGCCCGGGAAGCCTGCCCCTACGCGGAGGGGACGGAGGCGCGCGCGCTCTGGCTGGCCGGTTACGACGCGGCCCTGGCGGAGGGCGAGACGCCCGTGACCGGCGGTCTCGCCAAGCACCCGGTCGACGGATCGGCCCGCTGATGGACGCCCGGACCGCACCGCATCCCGGCGCGCATCATTCGACTCTCGACCGCAAGTCGGTCGGGGCCGTCGTCCTGGGCAACGCCCTCGAATTCTACGACTTCACCGTCTACGCCTTCTTCGCCAAGCCGATCGGCGAGGCCTTCTTCCCAGCGAACGACCCGACCCACAGCCTGCTGGCATCGCTCGCCCTGTTCGGCATCGGCTACGTCATGCGGCCCATCGGCGGTGTGCTGATCGGCGCCTTCGCGGACCGGGCCGGCCGCAAGCCCGCGATGCTGATCACCATCGCGCTGATGGCCGTCGGCATGCTCATGCTGGCCGCCTGCCCCTCCTACGCGACGATCGGCGGCTGGGCGCAGGTCATCGTCATCGCCGGACGCCTCGTGCAGGGCCTCGCCCTCGGCGGCGAGGTCGGTCCCTCGACGGCCTTCCTGCTGGAGGCCGCGCCCCCGGACCGGCGCGGCTTCGTGACGAGCTGGCAGATCGCCAGCCAGGGCTGCGCGGCCCTGTTCGCCGGGATCATCGCGACCGCCCTGGCGCTCGCGGTCGGCGACCAAGCGATGGCGCAGTGGGGCTGGCGGCTGATGTTCGCCCTCGGCCTGTGCGTCGTACCGGTCGGCCTCATCATCCGCAGCCACCTGCCCGAGACCGCCGGCGCCGAGGAGGATCCGCACGCGGCGGCCTCGACGATGGCGGTGGTCGGCCGGCTCCTGCGCGAGCACGGCCGCCTGCTGGGCCTGACCTTCCTGGTCATCGCGGCCTCGACCGTGTCGAACGCGGTCGGCACCAACATGCCGGTCTTCGCGGGCGCGACCCTCGGCCTGAGCGAGACCGCCGCGACGGCGGTGCCGATCGCCCTCGGGCTCGCCTCGGTGATCTTCCCGCTGCTCGGCGGCTGGCTGGCCGACCGGTACGGGCGGCGACCGGTGATGATCTGGCCGCGGGCGCTGATCCTGATCCTGGCGGTCCCGGCCTTCGCCTGGGTGGTGCGGGCGCCGAGCGCTGCCAGCGTCTACGCGGTCACCTTCCTGCTCTCGGCGCTGTCGTCCATCAACGCGGCGGCCGTGATCGTCGGCATTCCCGAGGCCCTGCCGCGGGCGGTGCGCAGCGCCGGGTTGTCGATCGTCTACGCGGTCTCCGTCTCGGTGTTCGGCGGCAGCACGAACTACGTGGTGAACTGGCTGATCGCCGCGACCGGCGACCGGCTCGCGCCGGCCTACTACCTCGCCGCATTCAGCCTCGTCGGGACGATCGCCGCGTTCCTGCTGCCCGAGACCCGCGGGAGGGACCTCGACGCCGACGCGGAGGCCTGAGTCGGTCGCGCTGGGGCGTTCCGCATTATGTATGCACGTGCTGCATCGGGGCGTGTCGTCCATGCGCCCATCGCGGGGCCGACGCCGAGCGGATGTGCGCCCGCGCACGGATCTCGCCGCGAAGAGGTCGGTTGCCCGGGTCAACGCTAGGTGTGCAGGCGCGGCGGGCCTAGATCGGCCCGATGCCCAAGTCCCTCGAGACGCGCCGCCCGCTGGTCCTCGCCGCGGTGATGGCGTCGATGTTCATGATCGCCATCGAGGCGACGATCGTCTCGACGGCGATGCCGCAGATCGCCGGTCATCTCGGCGACCTTCACCTCTACGCCTGGGTGTTCGCGTCCTTCCTGCTGACGCAGACGGCCACCACGGTGGTGTTCGGCAAGCTCTCGGACCTCTACGGACGCCGGCCGGTCCTGCTGTTCGGCATCGCGGTGTTCCTGGCGGGCTCCCTCCTGTGCGGGCTCGCGTGGTCGATGCCCTCGCTGATCCTGTTCCGCCTCATCCAGGGCGTCGGCGCAGGGGCGATCCAGCCGGTGAGCCTGACCGTCATCGGCGACCTTTACGCGGTGCGGGAACGCGGCAAGGTCCAGGGCTACCTCGCGAGTGTCTGGGGGATCTCGTCGGTGGCCGGCCCGCTGGTCGGCGGCCTGATCATCGGCCACCTGAGCTGGCCCTGGATCTTCTGGATCAACCTGCCGATCGGCGTGATCGCGGCCGGCCTGTTCCTGTGCTTCCTCCACGAGGGCGTCGAGCGCCGCCCGCGCCAGATCGACGCGATTGGTGCGGCCCTGTTCACCGCCGCCATCGCGGCGCTGATGATCGCGCTGACCGAGGCGGGCGAGTCGGCCGAAGCGGCCCTGTGGCCGGCGGTGGCCTTCGTGGTGGCCGCGACCCTGTTCGTCGTCCAGGAGCGGCGCGCGCCAGACCCGATGCTCGACATCCGCCTGTGGTTGCAGCGCCCCATCGCGACCGCCAACACCGCGACGCTGCTCTCCGGCATGACGGTGATCGGGCTCACGGCATTCCTGCCGATGTACGTGCAGGGCGTCATGCGGCAGTCGCCCCTGATCGCCGGACTGACCCTGACCCTGATGGTGCTCGGCTGGCCGATCGGCGCCACGACGGCGGCGCGCAGCTTCGTGCGGTTCGGCCTGCGCCCGATCCTGCTGGTCGGCGCGACGCTCCTGCCCCTCGGCGCGGTCGCCTTCGTGGCTCTCGGGCCCGACACCTCCCCGGCGGTGGCGGCCTGCGGCTCGGTCGTGATGGGGCTCGGCATGGGCTTCCTGTCCACGGCCGCCATCGTGATCATCCAGGACAGCGTCGCCTGGGCGCAGCGCGGGGCGGCGACGGCCTCCAACATCTTCTCGCGCAACCTCGGCTCGACCCTCGGCGCGACCGTCCTCGGGGCGGTGCTGAATTACCGGCTCGCGAACCCGTCGAGCGGCCCGGCGGTGAACTCCGATCAGCTGCGGCGCCTGCTCGACGATCCGGCAAGCCTTGGGGCCGGCGGCGAGGCGATCCGGGCCGGCCTGGAGCACGCCCTGCACGGCACGTTCTGGACGGTGTTCGCCGTGGCGGGGCTGACCCTGCTCCTGTCGCTGCTGGTCCCGCCGGTGGCGATCTCCGACCGGCCGCGCGAGCTCGCCGTCGAGTGAAGGGAGCGGCATTCGCCGAGGGAGAGGCGCCGCAGGCGCGGCGCCGGCCGAGCGATCCCGTCTCCACAGCGGGCCTTTGACTGTCCCGCCGGAGGCCCCTAGCGTCGGCTCATGCCCCTCGTGCCGCCCCCGCGCCCCGCAGCCCAGCAAGCGGCGGACATCCCGCCGACCAGCGTGCTCAACGCCAACCAGCCGGAATGGTCGGTCGGCGAGCTCGCGGGCGCCCTGAAGCGCACCCTCGAGGACGCCTTCGGGCACGTCCGGCTGCGCGGGGAGATCTCGGGGTATCGCGGCCAGCACGGCTCGGGCCACGCCTATTTCTCCCTGAAGGACGGGCAGGCGCGGATCGATGCGGTGGTCTGGAAGGGCGTGTTCGGACGCCTGCGCCAGCGGCCGCAGGAGGGGTTGGAGGTCGTCGCCACCGGCCGCATCACGACCTTCGCGGGCAAGTCCTCGTACCAGATCGTCATCGAGAGCCTGGAGCCCGCGGGGCTCGGCGCCTGGATGGCGCTCCTGGAGGAGCGCAAGAAGCAGCTCGCGGCCGAGGGCCTCTTCGCGCCGGACCACAAGCGGCCGATCCCCTACCTGCCGCGGGTCGTCGGCGTCGTCACCTCGCCGACCGGCGCGGTGATCCGCGACATCC
This sequence comes from Methylobacterium sp. 275MFSha3.1, assembly GCF_900108435.1. Lineage (NCBI taxonomy): Bacteria > Pseudomonadati > Pseudomonadota > Alphaproteobacteria > Hyphomicrobiales > Methylobacteriaceae > Methylobacterium > Methylobacterium sp. 275MFSha3.1. The sequence goes on from NZ_FNWP01000009.1 coordinate 128,483, forward strand.
TCCACCGGCTGGAGGACCGCTTTCCCCGTCCGGTCCTCGTCTGGCCGGTGCGGGTCCAGGGCGACGGCGCGGCCGAGGAGGTCGCGGCCGCGATCCGCGGCTTCAACGCCCTCCCGGCCGGGGGACCGATCCCGCGCCCGGACGTGCTCATCGTGGCCCGCGGCGGCGGCTCGATCGAGGATCTCTGGGCCTTCAACGAGGAATGCGTCGTCCGCGCCGCCTTCGCGAGCGCGATCCCGCTGATCTCGGCGGTGGGGCACGAGACCGACACCACGCTGATCGACTACGTCTCGGATCGCCGCGCGCCGACCCCGACGGGCGCCGCCGAGATGGCGGTGCCGGTCCGCGCCGACCTGATCGCCACGGTGGCGGACCTGTCGGCCCGCGGCCGGGGGGCGGTCGGGCGCAGGATCGACCGCGACCGGTCGGACCTGCGCGCCCTCGGACGCGCCCTTCCGAGCGCCGACGCCCTGCTGGCGGCCAAGCGCCAGCGGCTCGACCTCGCCGAGGCGCGCCTCGCCCCGGCGCTGGCGGCGGGCGCGAGCCGCCACCGCGCGCGGCTCCAGCTTCTCCTCGATCGGATGGCCCGCCGCTCGCCCGACGTGGCCCTCGCCAACGCCCGCGCCCGGCTGGCGCGGATCGACCACCGGCCGCTCCACGCCCTGCGCAACGACGTCCAGCGCAAGGGCGAGGCCCTGGTCCAGCTCGGGCGCCGCCTCGTCGTCGCGCGCGAGGCCAGCCTGGAACGGGCCCGGGCGCTGCAGGCGCGCCGCACCGACCGGCTCCTCGCCCTGTCGGAGCGCCTCACCCAGGCGGGCGCGCGCGGGATCGAGCGTCGTCGCGACCGGCTCGACGGTCTGGCGGGCCTGCTCGGCTCACTCAGCTACCGCGCGGTGCTCGACCGGGGCTACGTGCTGGTGCGCGACGCCGCGGGGCTGCCCGTCCGCCGCGCCGCGGAGGCGGCGGCCGCCCAGCGCCTCAGCCTGCAATTCGCCGACGGGACCGTGACGGCCGTGCCCGACGGGACTGCCGATCCGTCCCTGTCGGCCGCTCCATCCCCGTCCGCGAAGCCCGCTCGGCGCGGCGGCGCGGCCGCGCCGGCGACGGCCGGCAAGCGGACCGGCGCGAGCCCCGCCCCCACGCGGCAGGGCTCGCTGTTCGACGCCTGAAACGGTCGCCGCGGCCGGATGTAAGGGCCGGCCCGCGACCCCCCCCCGCGTCTCAGCCGGGCTCCGGTCCGACCCGGTAGTGATAGCGGTACAGTTCGCGCTCGAATCCGAGGGCGCTGTAGAGCGCCCGCGCCGGCGTGTTCGCGGCCACGACCTGCAGGCAGGCGGCCCGGGCGCCCTCCCCGCGGCCCCAGCGCAGCAGCGCGCCGACCGCGCGCCGGGCATGGCCGCGGCCGCGCAGGGGTTCGGGCGTCGCCACCGCCTCGATGACCATCAGCTCCCGGTCGAGCACCCCGAAGGCGATGGCGCCGATGCCCCACTCGGCCGCTGCCGCCGCGAAGGCCCGCGGCAAGGCCAGGGCGGCGACGGTGTCGCGGAACACCCGCGCGGCCGCTCCATCCGCCCGATTCACCGCGTCGCGCAGGGCCAGCCAGTCCGGCCCGGGCGCCGCGGCGACCGCCACGGCCGGATCGGGCGCAATCGGCAGGTCGTCGAGACCGCGGATCAGCGTGCAGGTTTCGTCGACCACATCGTAATCGCCGCCGGCGAGGAGCGGCTCCATCTGCGGGGCGATGGCCGGCACGCGGAAGATCGGGCGCTGCCCCAGGCGGCCGTAGATCGCGCGCGCCGCCGCGATGGCCGGTCCGGGCGCGCCGCTCCCGCGCATGGGGTTCACGGAATTCTGCCGCTTCGAGCGGCCGCCGGCGGCGCGCAGCAGGTAGCCGTCGACCAAGAGCTCGCGCGGGCTCGGCCAGGCGTTGAGGCAGGCCTCCTCCACGCGCCAGGCCTGTTCGAGATCCGCCATCGCCGCCACCTCCGATGCTCCTGATCGCACGCGGCCACGACTCGGCCAATGAGTCCGAGACAAGACTTCGGCCATGCGGCGTCGCGTACGCTTGAAGCATTCCGGCGCCGCGCGATGTCTCGCCGATGTCCGAGCCCGAAGTCCTGTTCTGCCTGCACTTTCTGGGCGGAAGTGCCCGAAGCTGGGAGCGTCTCGCGCGCGCCCTCGACGGGACGCCGTTGACTTGCGTGCCCGTAGACTTGCCGGGCTTCGGCGATGCCGCCGGCACGCCGGGCTACTCCGTCGCCGCCATGGCCGATCACGTGGCCGAGGCCATCCGCGCGCGGGCTCCGGCGCGCTACGCGATTGCCGGCCACAGCATGGGGGCCAAGGTGGCGCTGGCGCTCGCGCGCCGGGCCGAGGATGGCGAGGCGGGGCTGGCGGGGCTCACCGACCTCGTCCTGGTCTCCGGTTCGCCGCCGAGCCCGGAGCCGATCCCGGAGGATCGGCGCGCCGACATGCTCGCTTGGATCGACGCGGATCCCGAGACCCGGCGCCGCGAGGCCGAGGCCTTCGTGCGCGCCAACGTGGGCGACGGCCTGGATCCCGAGAGCGAGGCGCGGGCGGTGGCCGACGTCCTGCGGGCCGAGCCGGCCGCCTGGAAAGCCTGGCTCGAGGAGGGCGCCAACGAGGATTGGTGCCGCCGGATCGGCGTCCTGCGCACCCCGGCGCTGGTCCTCGCGGGGTCCGAGGATGCCGACCTCGGGCCTGACGCGCAGCGGGCCCTCACGGCGCCCCACCTCGCGCACCATCGTCTCGTCACCGTGGACGGCGTCGGCCACCTCCTGCCGCTGGAGCGGCCCGAGGCCCTGGCCGACCACCTGCGCGCCCATCTCGGTGACCGGCCCCGGCCGCCCGTCGAGGCCGGCCCGGCGGTACCGCCGGACTACGCGGCGCTGATCGCCTCCGAGCGCGTGAACAGCCGCCTCCGTGAGGCGCTCGCGGAGCGCGCCGCGCCGGGCGATCCCGCATATCGGCCGGCGGCCCTCGACCCGGTGGAACTCGCGATCCTGCGGGCCGCCCTCGCCCGCGTCGTGCCGGTGCCGCACCTCGATCTGGTCGCCCGCCTCGATCGGCGGCTTTCCTCCGGCGACGGGGACGGCTGGCGCTTCTCGGCCCTGCCGCCGGACGCGGAGGCCTACCGCGCCGCCCTTCGGACGCTCGACGCTGCCGCCCGCATCGCCCGCAACCGCCCGTTCGTGACCCTCGACGCGGCCGAGCAGGACGGGCTGCTCACCCTGTGCGCGCGCGCCGCGCTGCAGGTTCCGGAGAGCCTCGGCGGCCGCCTCGACGCCGACCGGATGCGGTTCTGGTTCGAGGATCTCCGCGCCGACGCGGTCCGCCTCTGGCTCGGCCATCCGGCGGCCCTGGCGCGGATCGGCTTCTCGGGAATCGGTGCCGGCGGCGACCGGCCGGGCGAGATCGCGGACGGCCTGCCGGGCTTCCACGCCGTCGGACTCGACGCGCCGGAACCCTGGGAGCCGCGGGCGCTGCGGACGGAGGCGGGACGATGAACCTCGCGGGGATGCGGACCTACCGCGCGGACGAGGCCGTCGACGCGGTCGTGGTGGGGACCGGCGCCGGCGGCGCGCCGCTCCTGGCGCGCCTCGCCGCGGCGGGGCTGAAGGTCGTGGCCCTGGAGGCCGGACCGAACTTCACCCCGGAGCGCTTCGCCTTCGACGAGACGCTGGCCGACGAGATCTACTGGACCGAGGAGCGGCTGAGCGGCGGCTCGACCCCGGAGGCCTTCGGGGCGAACAACAGCGGGACCGGCGTCGGCGGCTCGACGCTGCACTGGGGCGCCTTCGTGCCGAGGGCCGACGCCCGCGACCTCCGACTGCACACGGAGAGCGGCGAAGGGGTCGACTGGCCACTCTCCTACGAGGACCTGCTCCCGTTCTACGAGCGGGTCGAGCGCTTCCTCGGCGTCTCCGGTGCGCAGAGCTATCCGTGGGATGCCGGCCGCCGTTATCCCCTGCCCCCGGTCCCGCGGAACGGGCCGGCGCAGATCATGGCGCGGGCCTGCGAGGCCCGCGGCATCCGGTGGGCGGACGCGCCCGCCGCCGTGGTCTCGCGGGACTTCCAGTCCGAGGACGGGCCCCGCCGCAACGCCTGCATCAATTGCGGCTTCTGCCACCAGGGCTGCCGCACGGGCGCCAAGGCCAGCATGGACGTGACCTACCTGCCCTACGCGGTCGCCCACGGCGCCGAGATCCGGGCCGAGGCCTTCGTCCATGGCCTGGAGCGGGGGGCCGACGGCCGGATCACCGGCGTGGTCTACCGGCAGGACGGCGCGGAGCGGCGGCAGCGCTGCGGCGCCGTCTTCCTCTGCGCCGGGGCGGTCGAGACGCCGCGCCTGCTGCTCCATCTGGGCCTGGCCAATTCCAGCGGCCAGATCGGGCGCAACTACATGGGGCACGTGGCGACCCAGGTCTGGGGCACCTTCGACCACGAGGTGCGCATGAACCGGGGCTATCCGTCCTCGCTGATCACCGAGGACTTCATCCGCGCCGGTGCCGACTTCGCCGGCGGCTACCTGATCCAGAGCCTCGGCGTGGTGCCGTTGACCTTCGGCAACGCGGCGGCGCGGGGGCGCGGCCTGTGGGGGCAGCCGCTGCTCGACTACCTCGACCGCTACAACCACTTCGCCGGCATCGGCATCAACGGCGAGACGCTGCCCTGCGACGCCAACGTGCTGACCCTTGCCGACGAGACCGACGCGCACGGGATGCGCAAGGCCCATATCAGCTTCGGCTACAGCACCAACGAGAACCGCCTCAACGCGCACGCCACGAAGGTCATGCGCGGTCTCTGGGAGGAGGCGGGGGCCGACGACGTCTGGGTGCTGGAGCGCGTCGCCCACACGCTCGGGACCTGCCGGATGGGCCGCGACGGGACGAGCGCCGTGGTCGACCCGCACGGCCGCAGCTTCGACATCGACAACCTGTGGATCTGCGACGGCTCGACCTTCCCGAGCTCGCTCGCGGCGAACCCGGCCCTGACCATCATGGCGCTGAGCCTGCGCAGCGCGGAGGCGTTCCTGGCCGGCAGCCCCTGAGCCGGCTCAGCCCGCGGCTGCGCGCAGGTCCGCGAGCTCACGCCGCTGGCGACCCGACCCGTCGAAGTTCGACGGGTCGAGCCACGCCGCGAAGCCGGCGCGGACCCGCGGCCACTCGGTATCGGTGATGGAGAACCACGCCGTGTCGCGGGAGCGGCCCTTCACCACCACGGCGTTGCGGAAGATGCCCTCGAAGGTGAAGCCGAGCCGCAGCGCCGCTGCCCGGGACGGGGCGTTGAGGCTGTCGCATTTCCACTCGTAGCGCCGGTAGCCGAGCTCGTCGAAGGCCCGAGCCATCATCAGCGCCATGGTCTCCGTGGCGGCGGGCGCCCGCTGCAGCCGGGGGCCGAAGTGGAGGTGGCCGACCTCGATCACGCCGTTGCCGGGATCGATCCGGAGATACGAGGCGATCCCGAGGGCGTCGCGGCTCTCGGGATCCAGGATCGCGTGGAACAGCGGGTCCTCGCTCGTCTGCTGCTGCGCGAGGCGCGCACGGTAGGCCTCCGCGCTCTCCGGCATCTCGTCGCCGAGATAGGTCCAACCGCGCGTGTCGGGGGCGGCCCTGTAGGTGGCGTAGAGTGCGTCCGCGTGCGCCGCGGCGTCGAGCGGCACGAGCCGGCAGAAGCGGCCCTCCAGGGGCGTGCGCGGCGGCCGCGGGCGCGGGCTCCAGTCCGGTAGCGCCGGGCCGACGGGCTGGCCGAAGCCGTTGAGGCGCGCGCTCACAGCCCGCTCCGCTCGGCGACCAGCCCGGCGAGACCCGCCTCGCCCTCGGCGCGCAGCCCCGCGATGACCCCGTGCCGGTCGGCCTCGGGCCTGTTCTGGCTCATCTTCCACTTCCCCTCGACCCGCGTGATCGGAATCTCGATGCCGATGATGCCCCGAACCTGCGCGGCGACGAACGGCGCCGGCGCGTCCGCGACCGCCCACGGCTCGGCCCGGGACGCCTCGCGCAGGGCGGTGAGGTCGGCGATCTGGCGCCCGAGCCAGTTCGTATCCTCGATCATCCGCGGCCGGCCCCAGGCATGGACGGTGGCGTAGTTCCAGGTCGGAACCACCCGGCCGTGCTCGCGCTTGCTCGCGTACCAGCTCGGCGTGACGTAGCCCTGCGGCCCCTGGAACACGACCAGGCACTCCTCTGCCGCGGCGAGATCCTGACCCTGCGGGTTGGCGCGGGCGAGATGCGCCCGCAGCACCCCGTGGGGACCGTCGTCGTCCAGGAGGAACGGGATCGGGTTGGCGGTCAGGCCACCCGCGCCGGCGGTCACCAGCAGGCCGAGGGGGTTGGCGCGGATCAGCGCGTGCTGCGCGGCGCGTGAATCGTCCCGGAAATGGGGCGGCTGGTACATGGGCCTGTCCTGCGGCGATCTTGCGGATCCGGGCTTGACCGTTCGGCGGTCCAGGCAAAAGGTCCAATTCTCGCACCGCGACTGGACCAGTTTGCCGCATGGCCTGGGCTCGCCTGCCCCTGACGCTCACCCTCGACACCGCGGCCGCGGCGCCGCTGCACGCGCAGCTCCGGGAGGGCCTGCGCGCGGCGATCCTCGAGCGCCGGCTGCCGCGCGGGGCCCGGCTCCCGGCCTCGCGGGTCCTGGCCGCCGACCTCGGCTGCGCGCGCGGGACTGTCGTCCTGGCGCTGGAGCAGCTGACCGCCGAGGGCTACCTGACGGCGCGGCCCGGCTCCGCGACCCGCGTCGCCGCGACCCTGCCGGATGACGCGCTGCCCGCGCCCGGCCCCCTCCGCCGCCCGGGTGACGAGCCGGCCCCGACCCTGTCCCGTCGGGGCACCCGCCTCGTGTCCGCTTCGAGCCGGCGCTACATGGCGGGTCCGGGCGTGCCCGACGCCTTCGCGCTGGGCCGGCCGGCGCAGGACGCTTTCCCCTTCGAGGTCTGGGGTCGCCTGCTCCAGGCCGAGTGGCGCCACGGCCCGACCGAGCGGCCGGACCCGCGCGGCTCGCCGGCCCTGCGCGGCGCCATCGCCGCCTACCTGGCGCAGGCGCGCGGCGTCGCCTGCGAGGCCGACGACGTCATCGTCACCGCGGGTATCCGACAGAGCCTGCGCCTGCTCGCCGAGCTGCTCCTCGATCCCGGCGAGACCGCCCTGGTGGAGGAGCCCGGCTTCCCGGGCATCGCGCAGGCCCTCGCCGGCGCCGGCCTGAACCCCATCCCCGTCCCGGTCGGACCCGGGGGCCTGTCGGTGGCCCTGGCCGCCGCGGGGGCGCCCGGCGCGCGGCTCGCGGTGGTGACGCCGGCCCACCATTACCCCCTCGGGCACGCCATGAGCCTGGAGAACCGCCTCGACCTGCTGGCCTGGGCCGAGGCGGTCTCGGGCTGGATCGTGGAGGACGATTACGACGGCGCCTACCGCTACGCCGGGCGCCCGCTCGCGCCGCTGCGCGCCCTCGATCGCGGCGGCCGGGTGATCTACGTCGGCAGCTTCTCGAAGCTGCTGCTGCCGGCCCTCGGTTTGAGCTACCTCGTCCTGCCCCGCGGCCTCGTCGCGCCGGTCAATCAGGCGCTGGCCGAGACCGGTCCCGCCCCGCCCGGGATCGGCCAGTGGGCGCTCGCGCGCTTCATCGAGGACGGCCACCTCGCCGGCCATCTGCGCCGGACGCGCCGCCTCTACGCCCTGCGCCAGGAGGCGCTGATCGAGGCCGCGCGCCGCCACGCCGGGGACGTCGCGGCGATCGCCGCGATGGAGGGTGGGATGCACGTCATCGCACGGCCGGGGCCGGCCTGGCGCCCGGCCCTCGCCGACGTGGCCGCCGCGGCGGCGCTCGGCCGCGCGGGGATCTCGGCGGTCGCGCTCTCGGCCTACCATGCCGGACCGGCGGAGCCGGGCCTGCTCCTCGGCTACGCCGCCGTGCCCGAGCGGGCGATCGAGCCGGCGGTGCGGCGCATGGCGGAGGCCCTGCGGGCGGCGGTCAGTGGAGGATCGCGCCCGTCTCCATGAACCGGTTCAGCCGCTCGACCAGCGGCGCGACCATCACCCGCTCGTACTGCGGCAGCAATCCGCGCCGCGCGTGGGCCACGTTGGCCTCGGCCTGCTCCCGGGCGAGGCGATGCCAGCGCGCCCGGTCGTCCCGGCACGCGGCCCAGGCGCGCTCGATCGACCGGAACACGAGCGGCAGCCGCTCGGCCGGGTCGGACACGAGGTCGTAGTGGTGGTCGATCAGGCCGCCGAAGGTCTCGAAGCCCAGCTCGGACAGCCGCGCGACGGCGCGCGGCGCGCCCACCGTCACGAAGGGCAGGCCCGTCGCCGCCGCCTTGATCGACTTCTCGGTGATCCGCTCGACGCCCGGCTCGAAGAAATCGGTCTCCGAGATGACGGTCAGGTCGCACTCCGCGTAGGCCTGGGTGTCGAGGGTCATGACCATGTCGGTGCCCTGATCGGCATCGATCCGCCGCGCCCGCCGCGGGATCCAGCTGCCGACATCGGCGAGCAGCGGCCCGAAGGCCGCCTCGATCTCCGGCGGGGCGTGGAAGACGTCGATGCCGCCCGCCTTCGGGTTGTCCTCGCCGATGCCGTGGAAGGAGATCAGCCCGTCGCGGTCCAGCCCGCTGAGCTGGAACCAGCGGTAGAGCAGCACCCGGTGCCAGCGCAGGGCCGCGTTCTGGCAGAGGAACCGGGCCGGGCCGGCGGCGCGGGCGAAGGGCGCGTAGCCGGTGCGGTCGAGGGGGTGCTGGGGGAAGAGCCGCGGACCCTCGGCGTCGTCCAGCCAGAGGGCGACCTGGAGCGGGAAGAACTCGAAGGTCCAGAACCGCAGGCCCTCGCCGTAGAGGCGCTCGTAGTCGAGCCGCAGCAGCCGGTTCTGCGTGACCAGGATCACCCGCTCGCGCGGGATCCCGCGGTCTTCGAGGTTCCGGTGCAGCGCTTCGAAGGTCGGCGCGTGCAGGCCCGGCCCCTCGTTCGAGAGGTCGAGGAGCAGCGCGGCGCGCCCGGCGCGGAGGTTCTCGGCGTCCCCCGGTTCGAGGAGGCCGAGGCGCCCGTTCGCCTCCGGGAAGCCCAGGCGCACGAAATCGAGGACCGGCAGGCAGAGGACGTGGTTCGCCGGGCCGGGTTGGGCGGTGACGGTGACCCGCTTGCCCAGCCAGCCGAGGGCCGCCGGCAGGAAGTGCCCGGCCTCGCCCCGGGGGACGAGCAGGATCTCGGACGGGACTGGCCCGGATAGGACTGGCCCGGATTGGACTTGGCTCATCGTGACGCCCGCGCGGCCGGTTCGGACGCGGTCCGCCGCCGCGGGACCGCGCCGAGCCGGATAAAGCCTCGGCGCGGGGGCGTCGAGGTCAGGCCGGGACCGGCTCGGCGGCGCGCACCGGGGTCGGGCCGGCCCGGTAGGCCGCCGAGGCCTCCTCGGTCCGCCAGCAGGCGACGCGGTGGCCGGGGGCGATCTCGACGACCGGCGGCATCTCCCGGCGGCAGCTTTCCTCGGCCAGGAAGCAGCGCGGCGCGAACGGGCAGCCCGGCGGGCGGTTGGCGAGGTCGGGCGGGCTGCCCGGGATGGTCTGGAGCCGGGAGCCCTTGGCGAGCGCCCCCTCGGCCCGGCTGCGCAGCAGGCCGATCGTGTAGGGATGGTGCGGGTTCAGCACCACCTGATGCGCGGTGCCGGTTTCCACGATCTTGCCCGCGTACATCACGGCGATCCGGTCGGCGACCTCGACCGCCGCGCCGAGATCGTGGGTGACGATGACGATCGACAGGCCGAGGTCGCGCTGCAGCTCGCGGAGCAGCAGCAGCACCTGGATCTGCACCGTGGCGTCGAGCGCCGTGGTCGGCTCGTCGGCGAGCAGGACCTGCGGCCGGCAGGCCAGCGCCAGCGCGATCATGGCCCGCTGGCGCATGCCGCCCGACATCTCGTGCGGGTAGTTGTCGAGCCGACGCTCCGGGCTCGGGATCCGCACCCGCTCGAACAGGGCGAGCGCCCGCTTCCGTGCCGCGTCCTTGGAGATCGTCTCGTGGCGCAGGATCGCCTCGGTGATCTGCCGGCCGACCGTGTAGACCGGGTCGAAGGCGAGCAGCGGCTCCTGGAAGATCATCGAGACGTCGCCGCCGCGGAAATCGGCGAGCTGGCGCCGGGTCAGCGCCTGCACGTCCTTGCCGGCGGCCCGGATGCCGCCCTCGATCCGGCTGCGCCCCTCCGGGAACAGCCGCAGGATCGCCCGCAGGGTGACGCTCTTGCCGGAGCCGGATTCGCCGATGAGCGCCAGCGCCTGACCGCGCTCCAGGCTCAGGTCGACGCCGTCGACGACCTGCACCTTGCCGAAGGCGACGCGCAGGTTCTCGAGGGCGACCGCGGGTTCTGAACCGGACATCGGGGTGCTCATGCTGCCAGCGCGCCCGCGGGCGCCGCGGAGTGGCCGGAACCCGGCTGGCGGGCGAGGCAGGCGACGCGGTGCAGCGGCCGGATCGTGTCGAGGGGCGGCTCCGTCCGGCCGCAGACCTCCTCCGCCAGGGCGCAGCGCGGGTGGAAGCGGCAGCCCGGGGGCGGGTCGATCGGGTTCGGCGGGTCGCCCGCGAGCAGCGCCGCCTGGGTGCGGTTGTCGGGATCGAGCGACGGCATCGAGGCGAGCAGCGCCTCGGTGTAGGGGTGCGCCGGCGCGTCGAGCACCGTGTCGGACGGTCCGATCTCGGAGACCCGGCCGAGATACATCACCATCACCCGGTCGGAGATGAAGCGCACGACGTTCAGGTCGTGGCTGATGAAGATGTAGGTCAGGCCGAATTCGGCCTTCAGGTCGAGGAGCAGGTTCAGGACCTGCGCCTCCACCGACTTGTCCAGCGCCGAGACCGCCTCGTCGAGGAGCACCAGCCGCGGCTCCAGGGCGAGCGAGCGGGCGATGTTCACCCGCTGGCGCTGGCCGCCGGAGATCTCGTGCGGGTAGCGGCCGGCGAAGCGCTTCGGCTCCAGCCCGACCCGGGCGAGCAGCCCGCGGGCGCGCTCCACCGCCTCGCGGGCGGGCACGCCGTTGACCTTCGGGCCGAAGGCGATCGACTGCTCGACGGTCATGCGCGGGTTGAGGGACGCGTAGCTGTCCTGGAACACCATCTGGGCCTGGCGCCGGTAGGACCGCCACGGCATGGCGCGCTCGCCGACCGGCTGGCCGTCGTACAGCATCGTGCCGGAATCGCGCTCGATCAGGCCCATGAGCAGCTTGGCGGTCGTCGACTTCCCGCAGCCGGACTCGCCGACGATGCCGAGCGTCTCGCCCTTCAGGACGTCGAAGTCGACGCCGTCGACGGCGCGCACGACCTGCTTCTTGCCCCCGGCCTTGCGGACCGGGAAGTGCTTGACGAGGCCCGAGACCGACAGGAGCGGCTGGGCGGGTCCGCCGCGGTCGCGGGCGAACGGGTCGGGGGCGTCCGGGATGACGCTCACTGGCGAATCTCCATGGCGGACCGGAGGCCGTCCGAGAACAGGTTGAAGGCGATCGAGACGACGAAGATGCAGACGCCCGGGAGGGCGGCCACGACCGGGTTGACGTAGATCGCCGTGCGCAGGGTGTTGAGCATCAGGCCCCATTCGGGCTCGGGCGGGCGCACGCCGAGGCCGAGGAACGAGAGGCCGGAGGCCAGGATCATCGAGACCGAGATCAGGCTGGTCGCGTAGACGAAGATCGGCCCGACGACGTTGCCGAGCACCTGCACGCGCATGATCGTGAGCGCCGAGGCGCCCGACAGCTTGGCGGCGTCGATGTAGTCGCGCTTGCGGATGCCCGTGGTGACGCTCTCGGCGACGCGGGCGATCTGGGGCACGAACACGCAGGTCAGCGACACGATCGAGTTGAAGATGCCGGCGCCGAGCGCCCCGGACAGCGCGATCGCCAGCAGCACCGACGGGAAGGCGAAGAACACGTCGATGGTGCGCATCAGGATCGTGTTGGTCCAGCCGCCGACGTAGCCGGCGAGGATCCCGATCGCGGAGCCGATCACGAAGGCGATCAGCACCGGCGTGACGCCGATGAACAGCGACAGCCGCGAGCCCAGCATCAGCCGGCTGATCATGTCGCGGCCGAGCTCGTCGGATCCGAGCCAGTAGGTGGCGTCGCCGACGTGCCTGAGGCGGCGCAGCATGGAGCCCTTGTAGGGGTCCATCGGGGTGATCCAGGGCGAGAGGATCGCGATCAGCACGACGATCAGGATCACGGCGCCCGCGCCCATGGCGACGGGGTCGCGCACGAGCCGGTGGCCGACATGGCCCCAGAAGCCCCGCGACGGGGCGAAGGCGGCCTCGGGCCCGTGGGTCACGTCCTCGGCGGCGAGGACGCCGCCGTCGAGGGCCACGGAGGCCGCGGTGACGGGAACGGTCATCGTAGGGCTCCGGCTCAAGCGCGCTCGATGCGCGGGTCGAGGGCGGTCTGCATCACGTCCACCAGCAGGTTGAGGAGCACGAAGAACATCGCCAGCACGAGGATCGAGCCCTGGAGCAGGGGCAGGTCGCGCTGGAAGATCGCGGCGTTGAGAAGGAAGCCGGTGCCCGGCCACGCGAACACGGTCTCGACCAGGATCGAGCCGCCGAGCAGGTAGCCGAGCTGCAGGCCCATGATGGCGAGCGCGGTCGGGGCGGCGTTGCGCACGACGTGGCGGAACACGCCGCGCTCGTCCATGCCCTTGGCGCGCAGGGCCTCGACGAAGTCCTGGGACAGGATGTCGGCCACCAGCGCCCGGACCGTGCGGGCGATGATGCCCATCGGGATCACCGACATCGTGATGGCCGGCAGGATCAGGTAGCGCAGGTGCTCGAAGTCGGGCCGCCAGTTGCCGGAGCCGTCGGGCCCGGCCCCGGTGGGCGGCAGCCAGCCGAGATTGGCCGAGAACACGATCACCAGGACCATGCCGAGCCAGTAGTGCGGCACGCTCACGCCGAAGACCGACACGGCCGAGGCGGCCCGGTCGGCCAGGGAGTTGCGGTGATAGCCCGCCACGAAGCCGAACAGGGTGCCGAAGGTGAAGCCGATCACGGTCGCCACCGAGGCCAGGATCAGCGAGTTCACCACGGCGCGGCTGACCTCGCCGAGCACCGGCCGGCCGGTGGCGATTGAGGTTCCGAGATCGCCGTGCAGCACGTGCCAGAGCCAGATCAGGTACTGGACCGGCAGCGGCTTATCGAAGCCGTAGGCGGCCCGCATCTCGTCGATGGTGGCCTGGGTGGCGTCGGCGGGCAGGACCGCGCTCAGGGGATCGCCCGGCGCGAGGTGGACGAGGAGGAAGCAGACGACGCTGACCCCGAACGCCACGGGCGTCACGTAGACCAGACGTTTGAGGATGTAGAGCAGCATTCAAGGGCCTGTTGTCTACTCAGCCGAGACTATTCCCCTCCCCCTTGTGGGGAGGGGTCAGGGGTGGGGGTAGTTCAGGAGGCACCGCAACGCCCTAGCCTGCACCACCCCCACCTCCGGCTCCTCCCCACAAGGGGGAGGAGAGAGGCGCCCCGTTACGCTACCGCCCCGCGGTCGCCATCGTAATCTTCGAGAAGTCCTGGAACCAGTTCTGCGCCTGGACGAAGCCCTTCACCTTGGGGCTCATCGCGCGCGGATTGACGTCGTGCGTGATCATGATGAACAGCGCGTCGTCGACGTACTTCTCGTGGACCTTCTCCAGGACTTTCGTCTGCTCGGCCTTGTCGAAGGTGTTGCGGACCTGATCGAACAGCTTGTCCATCGCCGGATCGCAGTAATAGCCCCAGTTCGTGCCGTTCGGCGGGGCGAAGTTGCACTGCAGGTGGCGGATGAAGCCGGTGAAGGGGTCCTGGATGAAGTACGAGTAGTTGATCGCCGAGACGCCGCGGGAGATGTCGGCCTTGGCCCCGGCCCGCCAGATGTTGATCAGCGTGTTCCACTCCACGACCTCGTAATCGACCTGGATGCCCACGTCGGCGAGGTTCTGCTGGACGAACTCGTTCATCGGCAGCGGCTGCATCTGGCCCGAGCCCGAGGCCGAGATCGCGACCTTGAGCTTCAGGGGCTTGGCCGCGCTGTAGCCCGCCTCGGCCAGCAGCTTCTTGGCGGCCTCCGGGTCGTACTTGATGTCGAAGGTCGGGTGGCCGAACCACTGGTGGCCGGGCGGCATGAAGCCCTTGGCGGGGATCGCGAGGCCGCCGAGCAGCTCCTTCAGGCCCTCGCGGTCGATGGCGAGGTTCGCGGCCTTGCGGACGCGGATGTCGTTCCAGGGCGAGCCCTCGACCCGCGACAGGTGCCACGTCCAGTTATGCGGGTAGGCGTTGGTGACGATGGTGAAGCCGGCGCTCTTCAGCGAGGCCACGGAATCCGGCGCGGGCGCCTCGATCCAGTCCACCTGTCCGGAGCGGAGGGCGGCGGTCCGGGCGTTGGCCTCCGGCAGCGGAATCAGCACGAGCTTGTCGAGCTTCGGCACGCGGTCCTTGTCCCAGTACTCCTTGAACGGGACCATCTCGGCCCGCTCGCGCGGGGCGAACAGGGTCAGCTTCCACGGGCCGGTGCCCGAGGGCTGCTTGGCGAAGGCGTCCCAGGACTTGCCGAGCTTCTCCCACTGGGCCGGCGACGACATCATGATCCAGGCGATCTGGTAGGGCAGCGTCGCGTCGGGGGCCTTGGTGGTGATCTCGACGGTCAGCGGGTCGACCACCCGGTAGCTCGCGACGGCCGGGATGCGGGTCTTGCCCTGCGCGGACTGGCGCGGGTCGTATTGCGGCGCGTCGGCCTTCAGGAGCTTGTCGAGGTTCCAGACCACCGCGTCGGCGGTGAAGTCCGAGCCGTCGTGGAATTTCACGCCCGGCCGGAGCTTGAAGGTCCACTTGGTCTTGTCGGTGGCGTCGACGCCCCAGCTGGTGGCGAGCCCCGGCACGAGGTCGGAGGCCAGCTCGGCGCTCGACAGGTCCCAGTTGATGAGGCCGTCATAGACCGTGTAGCCCATGAACCGCATGCCCTCGCCGCCGTTGTCTGTCTGGCCGGTGGTCAGCGGGATGTCGGAGGCGGTCATGCCGATCCGCAGCGTCCCCTGCGCGAGGGCAGCGGTGCTCGCGGAGAGCGCCAGGGCGCCGGCCAGCGCCGCACGGGCGCCGAGTTTTCTCAGACGGGACAGCATCTTGGGTCGGGTACTCGCGTTGGTCCGCGCCAGACGGCGCGGAATACGCTCGACCGTATGCAAGCCCGCGGCCACACGCCCCCGCCGGGGCGCGGGCCGCTCCGCGGCTAGTCCGCGTCGATCAGGCTCACGTGCGCGGCGACCACCCGCCAGCCCTCCGGGAAGCGCGCCCAGGTCTGGCTCTGGCGACCGATCTTCCCCGGCGCGCTGGCGCGGGTGAACAGCGTCATCGCGGTGGCGAAGTCGCGCCCGTAGGTGGTGATCTGCGTCCGCGCCAGGGTCCGCTCCAGGCCCACCGGGGAGCGGGCCCGGCGGAAGGCGCGGATCGCGTCCATGCCGTAGAGGTTCTCGCCGATCCCGTAGCGGATGGTCAGCGGATCGTCCCGGAACAGCGCCTCCAGGGTCGGGACGTCGTTGGTGGTGAGCGCCGTCTCGTAGGCCCGGAACGCGGCCTCGACCTCGGCCTTCACGGCGGGATCGTCGATGATCATCGGGCAAGCTCCGCGATGGGCGCCGTGCTGACGCCGGTCCGTTCGAGATAGCGCGCCGCGCGCAGGACGAGATCCTCGCGCCAGGGCGCGGCGATGATCTGGACGCCGAGCGGCAGACCGGCGTCGAGCCGGACCGGCGCCGCCACGACCGGGAGGCCGATGAAGCTGACCGGCTGCGTGAACACGCCGATATTGGCGCGCACCGGCAGCGTCACGCCGTCGAGGACGAAGTGGGTCTGGCCGCCCCTCGGCGCGCGGCAGGGCGTGGCCGGGGCCAGGATCACGTCGACGGTCTCGAACAGCTCCAGCACCCGCGCCCGGTACCAGCGGCGGAACCGCTGCGCCCGCTCCACGTGGGGCGCCGGGATCATCGCCCCGGCGATCAGCCGGTCGCGCACCGCCGGGTCGAAATCCTGCGGCCGGGTGCGGAGACGGTCGAGGTGGAGCGTGGCGCCCTCTGCGGCGGTGATCAGGTAGGCGGCCGCGCGAGCGCGGTGGGCCTCCGGCAACTCGACGGTGCGCCGCGCGCCGAGCGCCTCGGCGGCGCGCGCCACCGCCGCGAAGGCTTCCGGATCGCCGTTGCGGGCGAAATGGCCGCCGGCCACCGCGACGCGCAGGCCGTCGATCCCCGCCTCGAGCCGCGGCAGGACCGGCTCCGCCGGGCGGAGCGTCGCCACCGGATCGTCCGGATCGGGGCCCTGCATGGCGTCGTAGGCGAGCGCGAGATCGGTCACGCTCCGGGCCATCGGCCCGAGGTGGTCCAGGCTGCCCACGAACGGGAAGCTCCCCGCGCGCGACAGCCGGCCGTAGGTCGGCTTGAGCCCGAAGCAGCCGCAGAAGGCGGCGGGCACGCGGATCGAGCCGTTCGTGTCGGAGCCCAGGGTCAGCGGCACCATCCCGGCGGCGAGGGCCGCGCCCGAGCCGCCCGACGAGCCGCCGGTCATGTGATCCAGGGCGTGCGGGTTGTGGGCGTCGCCGTCGTGGATGTTCTCGCCGGTGAAGTCGTAGGCGTACTCGCCCATGTTGAGGGCGCCGACGAGGATCGCCCCCGCGGCCTCCAGGCGCCGGACCAGGGCGCCGTCCCGCTCGGCCGGCGGCCGCTCCCGGTTGATCCTCGATCCGGCGCGGGTCGGCAGGCCGTCGATGTCGATCAGGTTCTTCACCGCGAACGGCACGCCGGCCAGCGGGCCCGGCGACGCACCCTCGCGGCGCGCCGCGTCCTGCGCGTCGGCCCGGGCCAGAGCGCGGGCGGACAGCACGTCGGTGAACGCGCCGACCCGGTCGTCGAGGCGCCCGATCCGGTCGAGCGCCGCCGTGACGGCCTGCCGCGCGGTGGTCCGGCCATCGACGATCGCTGCGGCGATCGCCGTTGCCGTCGAGGGATCGCTCGCGCTCACGCTTCGAACCTCGGGGCCGCGTCGATCTCGTCGGCGAGCTGGAAGGCCTCCACCAGCTCGGCCGCCGCGGCCAGGACGCGCAGATTCGCGGTCACCGGGGCGATCCACGCGGGGTCGAGGGTGAGGCCGAGGAGGGCCGCCGCGGCCGCGGCGTAACTCTCGGGATCGTACGGGGGGCGGGTCTCGGACATGGAACTCCTCAGGCCGATCGAGCGGGACGCGATCGATCGCGGCAAGCAGGGCCTGTGCCGCGAGCCCGCGCGCAGTGCGGCGAACCGGCGCGCCTGCGTGCCTAGATCATAGGCAGGCAGGGACGTGCTGGCGATGGCTTCGACGCGCTCCGATCCGCGTGCACAAGAATTAGGCGGCGGCGGGAGGACCGTTTCCGGGCATGCCCGCGCGCCGAAGCGGAATCGCGACCCCTCGCGGGATCGAAGGTCCGGCAGTGAATACGATGTCGATTTTGCAGGTCTGCTTTGCGATGAAAGTATAGGTGCGTCCAGCGGACAGCTGCGCGACGGGCGCCGGGCGAACACGAATCTTGTCTTCGCCCGGCGCGCGACCCATCTAGGGCTGGCAGGCAAGTCCAGGGGATGGATGCGCGCCCACCTGTCGAGCACCGAAGCCCCTGCCGGCTGCCGGCCTGAGGTATTTCCGCACCGCGGGTCGAAACTCTTACAGAGTGGGCCGGGATTGTCGCTGGACCTGCCGCCCGCGCAGGTCTCGCCGATTGCATCTCGCGTGAAGCTCTGATTAAGGGCTCTGCGATCTTCGAACAATGGTCCGACCCGAGCGTTCAGACGCAGGCCGAACGCTCGGGTCGGACCATCGGTACAGCCGGTGGATCGGTGCGGTTCCGGGGCGCGGGGATGGCGTCGGAACCTGCAGACTCCGTACGTGCCCGGCCCCGCCGGATGTCCCCGCGACACGCGAGACGTACCCAACTGAGAAAGGTCAGATGAGCGCATTCGACTACAGGAATTTCGACGACCGTCGCCAGAACTCGCAGAACGCGAAGGCCGCCCTGCTGGCCAAGTTCAAGGCGCGCCCCCCGTCCGACGACCCTGAGGTGATCGCCAAGGCGAAGGCCCGCGCCGAGGTCGCCAAGGCCCGCGAGGAGCGCTCCCGCGAGCGCGAGGCCGCCCGGATCGCCGCCGAGCGGAAGGCCGCCGAGGAGAAGCGTCAGCGGGAGGAGGCGGAACTCGCCGCCCAGATCGCCCGCGAGGCCGCCGAGCTGGCCGCCGCGCAGGAGCGCAAGTCGGCCGACCTGGCCGCCAAGAAGGCCCAGCGCGACGCGCGCTACGCGGCCCGCAAGGCGAAGGTCAAGACCAAGCGCTGAGCGCAGGCCGTCGGCTCACCCGAGCTTCGGACGCCCACGACGCCCGCCCGCAAGGCGGGCGTCGTCGCGTTCGGGGGGGCGTGACCGCACGCGGCAACCAACGCGCGCGGCAACGCGTTGAGGGCGGCCGAACTGCGACGCGCCCGTCCGGCGCGGGCAGCCGAGGCCGCGATGCTTTCCCGATCCCGACAGGTTCTTCCCGCGGTCCTCGTCCTCGCCGCCATGTCCGGCGCCGTCGCGCCCCGGACGGCCCGCGCGCAGGGGGCGGACTCGGTGATGGCCTGCGAGACGCTGATCGCCGCCCGGCGGATCGACGCGTCCTCGGGCAGCGGTGGCCCCGCCCCCACGGAGGCCGGCTGTCGGCGGATCCCGCGCAGCGCGATCGGCACCGTGGAGCAGCGGGCCCTGATCGGCGGGGCGCCCTACGAGTGCCTGACCGTCGCCGGCGGGGGGCCGTGCCGCTGGATCGTGCCCTGACGCGAAGGCTGTCGATTATTGCCGGAGCCCGCACTCTGACCAAGCTTCACGGGTGATCGAGACGCTCTATCTGTGTCCCGAGCGAGTGAGGTCCGAACGTCAGTATGCCGAGTACCCTGGCAAGCACGCGCGTATCGATCGTGGCAGCGACCTGGATCGTCTCGGCCCTGGCCGGCGGGGCCGCCCGCGCGGAGCCGCCGATCCGGAGCCCGGAGGACGCGGCCTGCCGCAACGAGGCCCGCGCGAGGGTCTTCTCGGCGCCCAACCCGCAGGGTCTCGAACTCGAGGAGATCGGGCGCCGGATCTACTTCGCCTGCATGGACCGCGTCGCGAAGGCGGCCGCACCGGCGGCGAAGCGGGGTGGCCGGCGCCATCGGCACCGGCGGCATTGACCCGCGACGCGGGGATCAGGCGTCGAGCGGCGCGCCGATCCGGGCGCGGAGCCGCAGCCGCAGGGCCTCGTTACCGCCTTCGGCATCGAGGGCGGCCATCAGGCGGAGCAGCTGGCTGAGCGGGGTCGACCGGCTCTCGACCGCGTCGGCGATCTGCTCCGGCAGCGACTTGGCGACCGGTACGAAGCGCGGTGCCGGGCCGGCCTGGTGAGTCTGGGGCATGCGAGGCGCTCGTCCTTCGAAGGAGTCCAGATTGGCGGGCGGGTCGCTACGCCTTTCGATCGACGGGCACCAGTCCTTTTCGCGTGAATACGTAGCCGGCATCGCTCCGCGTCACCGCGCTGCAACAGCGTGGCGGGAATGTGTGGATGATGCCGGACCCGCCGCGGAATCCGCTTGCCGGGCCGGCGCTCAGCCGCCCGCCAGCGGCGACTCCGCGAATCGGTCGAGCAGATCCTCGGGGTCCCGGTAGATCGCCGCGCAGCCGGCCGCCCTCAGGTCCGCCTCCGGAAAGCCGCCGCAGAGGAGGCCGACGGTGCGCAGGCTCGCCTTCGCGGCGGCTTCGGCGTCGTAGGGGGTGTCGCCGACGACGATGATCGCGTCGGGCGGGACGCCGTCGAGCTTCGCCAGGGCGGCCTCGAAGATGTCGGGGTGCGGCTTGGACCGGTCCGCGTCGTCCGAGCTCGTGGCGACGTCGACGAGGTCGCCGATCTCCAGGATCTCGGTGTAGTGCTCGACCTCGGAGCGCTTGCCCGACGAGGCGAGTGCGATCTTCAGCCCGGCGGAGCGGATGTGCTCGAACAGCGGCCGGACACCCGGGAACGGCCGGACCTCGGACAGGTAGCGCCGTTTGAACAGGTCGGAGCGGTAGGCCTCGATGGTCTCGCCCTCCCGCGCGATCCGCTCCTCCGACAGGAAGACCGGCATCAGCTCGTCGCCGCCCTTGCCGATCTGCCGGCGGACTTCGGCGAAGCCGGTTTCCACGCCGAAATGCGCGAAGGCCTCCACCCAGGCGCGGGCATGCAGGTCGACGCTGTCGAGAAGCGTCCCGTCGATGTCGAAGATCACCGCGTGCATCGCAGCCCCGTCGCGGAGCCCTGCGCCCGCATCAGGCCGGACAACCTGCCGGCGCCCGGCCTGTTCCGCGCTGGGCCCACGAACGACGGAAGCCCGCCCCTGCGCGAGGGACGGGCTCCGGGAAAGGCCGTGGTGGCGCCGCGGCGCCGACCCTTCAGTGCATCGAGGCCGGGGTCCGGGCAGGCTTCGCCTTGGCGGCGAGGCTGGCGGTCACCGCGGCCTTGGAGGCGCGGGCGGGCTTCGGGGCCGCCGGCTTCGCGGCGGCCTTCACGGCCGCGGGCTTGGCAGCGCCGGTCTTCGACGCGGCGGGCTTGGCAGCGGCGGGCTTGGCAATGGCGGTCTTGGTGGCAGCGGTCTTGGCGACCGGCTTGGCGGCGGTCTTCACCGGCGCGGCCTTCGCGGCGGCCTCGACCGTCTCGGACGCGGCGGCCGCGAGCATCGCGTTCGCGCGCAGCTCGGACTCGGCTCGGATCCAGTGGGCCGCAGCGTGCCCGTGAATCCGGCCCTCGTTCTCCCAGATGTAGTAGGCGCACTCGCGCACGTGGTGCTCGCTGATCAGCATGCGGTCGATCTCCTGTCCGTCCCGGGGACGACGATGGGAGAGCCGGGTTAAGCGTCGGTTAACCCTGCCGCCGGCGACCGGTCGCGGTGCGCGCGCGCTTCGGGCCGCCCTACTGGGCGATCCCCAGCACCCGCCGCGCCTCGGTCAGCAGCACGGCGTGCCGGGCCGCGCCCGGACCCTGATCCGGCGCCTCGCGGCCGGCCCGGGCGATCAGGTCCTGGAAGCGCCGCCGGTCGAGGGCGCGGTGTCCGATGCTGGCGAGGACCGCGCCCAGAACGGTCCGGACCGCCTCGGTGCGCTCGTCGGCCATCGCGGCGGCTTCGGACGCGGCCGCGTTCGCCTGCGCGTCCACCTGCGTCTCGGCCCGCGCGGTCGTGGCCGCCTCCGCGCGGGTCTGCGCCTCCGCGAGCGCCGCGGCGAGGCGCTGCCCCTCCTGCCAGGCCTGGTCGTGCTGATGCGTGCGCAGCGCGAGCAGCACCTTGAGCGAGGCCGCTTCCGCGCGCGCCGCGTCCAGCTTGGCTTGGGCCTCGCGCAGATCCTTCAGCAAGTCCTGCGCGAGGGTCTGGTCCGCGGTCATGTCCACTGCCGGCTCCTCTGGCGTTCGACGGCGTTCGTCCTGTCGCGCCGTCGGCCGAATGTCCACTCTCGCGCGCCGGCGGGACCGGACGACAGGTTGAGAAAATCCGATCGCCGGTCCACATGGGAGGCGGCGCCTCGCGGCGCCTGTCCCGGCCGGCCTTGAACCGGCGCAGCGGAGTATCGCCACCATGTTCATCCAGACCGAAGCCACGCCGAACCCGGCCACCCTGAAGTTCCTGCCCGGCCGCGTCGTGCTGGCGGAATCGACCTTCGAGGCGCGGGACGCCGAGGCCGCTGCCCGCTCGCCCCTGGCCGCAGCGCTGTTCACCGTCCCGGGCGTGGCGGGCGTCTATTTCGGCCACGATTTCATCTCGGTGACCAAGGCCGAGGACGGCTCGGACTGGGCGCAGGTCAAGCCGGCGGTGCTCGGCGCGATCATGGAGCACTTCCAGTCCGGCGCGCCCGTGATGGCCGAGGGCGGCCACGGCGAGATCGAGCCGGGCGACGAGTTCTACGACGAGGCGGACCACGACACCGTCGTGACCATCAAGGACCTGCTCGAGACCCGGGTGCGCCCGGCGGTGGCGGGCGACGGCGGCGACATCACCTTCCGCGGCTACAAGGAGGGCGTGGTCTATCTGGAGATGAAGGGGGCCTGCTCGGGCTGCCCGTCCTCCACGGCGACCCTGCGGCACGGCGTGCAGAACCTGTTCCGGCACTTCCTGCCGGAGATCCGCGAGGTCCAGGCGATCTGAGGATTCGCGCCCGCGCCGCGGTGCGGGCGGCACGCCGGAGGGCCGGAACGGCCCTCGGCTGCCCCCCGGCTCCCGCCTTCGCGGCGGAGCCGGGGGCCGGTGCGCCGGACCCGTCCGAGGCCGCGGGCGCGCACCGGCGCAAGCCGGCAACACTCCACCGGTGATCCGCCCGGTGCGGGCGCCCCGCCGCTGACGAGGCGTCGGTTTTGCTCTAACGCTGGAGGCTCTTCGCGCCCGTCGCGGCGCAGGGAGGCAACCGTCGGCGCGGACCGGCCTGTGGGAGTGAGCGTGCGTATCCTGGCCATCGACACAGCGCTGGACACCTGCGCCGCCTGCGTCATGGCGGAGGAGTCCGAGGCGCCCCTCGCCGCCGAGTCGCTGCCCATGGCGCGCGGCCACGCGGAATCCCTGCTGCCGCTGATCGAGCGGGTGATCGCCCGGGTCGAGGGCGGATTTGAGGCGATCGACCGGGTCGCCGTGACGGTCGGGCCCGGCAGCTACACCGGGCTGCGGGTCGGCCTGTCGGCGGCCCGCGCCATCGGCCTCTCGACCGGCAAGCCCGTCGTCGGCGTCGGCACCCTCTCGGCGCTCCTCGCGCCGCTCCTGGCCGACACCGTCGCGGGCACGATCGCCGCGGTGATCGACGCCCGCCACGGCGCTGTCTACGTGCAGGCCCTCGGGCCGGGCGACGGCCTCGCGCCCGCGCATCTCGCCGTCGAGGCGGCGGCCGAGCAGCTGGGCGACGGCCCGGTGGTGCTGACCGGCTCCGGCGCGCCGATGCTGGCCGCCGCGCTCGCAGCGCGCGGCGTCGCGGCGCGCGTCGCCCATGTCGGCGGTCCCGATATCGCGGCGGTGGCCTCCCTCGGCCTCGTCGCCGACCCGGCGCAGGCTCTGGCGCGGCCCCTCTACCTGCGGGGGCCGGATGCCCGGCCGCAGGACCACGCGCGGATCGCAAGGCGATGACGCGCCCGCTGCCCTTCTGGCCCTTCGACTGGTGGTTCGCGTGGTGGGACGCGCTGACCCCGGAGCCCTACGTCGCGCCGCTCCGCGACGCCGCGCAGGCCCCTGCCCTCGCCCGCCTCCACGCGACCGCCTTCGCGCGGCCCTGGGACGCGCACGAGTTCGAGCGGATGCTCTGCGAGCGCTCGACTTACGCGCACGCCCTCTGGCGCGCGGGCGTGCTCCAGGGCTTCGTGCTCTCGCGCCGGGCCGCCGACGAGGCCGAGATCCTGACGGTCGTGCTGTCCCCGTCTCTGCGCGGCGGCGGCCACAGCCGCAAGCTGCTCCGCGAGCACCTGGCGAGCCTCGCCCTCGACGGCGTCGCCCGGGTGCATCTGGAGGTCGACGAGGGGAACGCCCCCGCCCTGCGGCTCTACGCCCGGCACGGCTTCCGGCAGGTAGGTTCGCGCACCGGCTACTATCTCAAGGCCGACGGCAGCCGGGCGACCGCGCTGACGATGAGCGCCGACCTGTGACGCCGTGAGCCGCCTCGGCATCGCCTGGCGCATCGCGGCCCTCGCCCTCGCCTTCGCGGTGCTGGGACCGCCCCACTGGATCGCCCTGCGGCTCCTCGGCCGCCGCGCGACCCTGGCGCCGATCCTGTTCCACCGCGTCTTCCTGTGGCTGTTCGGGGTGCGGGTCACGCAGAGCGGGACGCCCCCGGCCCCCGGCGAGGCGGCGCTGGTGCTCGCCAACCACGTCTCGTGGCTCGACATCATCGCGGTGGGCTCGCTGCGGCCGCTCTCCTTCGTGGCGAAGTCCGAGATCGCCGGCTGGCCGCTGATCGGCGTCCTCGCGGGGCTCCAGCGGACGATCTACATCGACCGGCAGCGCCGCGGCGCGACCGCGAGCGTCAGCACCGCCATGGGCCACCGCCTGGCCGAGGGGGAGCTGGTTGTCCTGTTCGCGGAGGGGACCACCGGCGACGGGACCCGGCTCCTGCCGTTCCGATCGTCCCTCGTCGGCGCCGCCCGCGCGGCGCTGCAGGCCGAGGCCGGGCGCGGACGGGTGCGCCTCCAGCCGCTCGCCATCGCCTATCCACGGCGCAACGGCCTGCCGGTCACGCGCGCCGAGCGCGCGGAGATCGCGTGGTACGGCGACATGGAGCTGGTGCCGCACCTCGCGACCTTCGTGCAGGGCGGCCCCATCGACGTGCACGTGGTCTGGGGCGCGCCGATCCCCTTCGAGGCCACCACCGACCGGAAGGTCGCCACCGCGGCCGCCGAAGCCGAGGTGCGCGCGGCCCTGCGGGGCGCCGGCACGGGCGCCGGCACCGCCCCGGCACCCGACGCGCGGCCGGCCGCCCCGGAGATCGGTCTCCAGGGGCCGGAGATCGCGCCGGTCTGAACCCTCGGCGCTGCGCCGGACGCTGCGCCCGCGTCGGGATCCGTGACGGGCGCGACCGCGATCCGGGCACCGAGGAAGGTGCGCGCCGCCTGCTTCTCCACGCCTAAGCTCTTGACGGCGAACGGAATCCTGTCTCAGCTCCAGACTTTACGCCTGTTCCGGACGGGTCTGATCCTTTCGAGACCAGCTCGTCGCTGTTCGACCGGGCGGATCCGCCGATCCGCGCGAGAGAAAGCCGGTGGAATCACCGTCAGAATACATGATTCAACGCATTGAGCGGCCGGAACACGTCTGCTA
Organism: Methylobacterium sp. 275MFSha3.1; assembly: GCF_900108435.1. NCBI lineage: Bacteria > Pseudomonadati > Pseudomonadota > Alphaproteobacteria > Hyphomicrobiales > Methylobacteriaceae > Methylobacterium > Methylobacterium sp. 275MFSha3.1. The sequence continues at coordinate 153,323 of NZ_FNWP01000009.1, forward strand.
GCTAGGCCGCAATCCGGAACAGACGGAAATTATTGGAGGACGCCCGGTGCAAACCTGGAACCAGGTTTACGACCCGTTCGGGAGCCCGTGGCTCTCGACGCTCGCCGCTTCAGTGCCGGTCATCGCACTGCTCGCCATGATCGCCAGCGGGCGCGTGAAGGCCCATATCGCGGCCGTCATCGCCCTCGGCCTCGCCATGCTGGTGGCCATCGTCGGCTTCGGCATGCCGACCGATCTCGCCACCCGCGCCGCCATCCTCGGGATGGTCACGGGCTTCTTCCCGATCGGCTGGATCATCCTCAACGTCATCTTCCTCTACCGGCTCACGGTGGAGAAGGGCTGGTTCGCGATCCTGCAGCAGTCCGTGGCCGGCATCACGGCCGACCGGCGGTTGCAGCTGCTCCTGGTGGCCTTCGCGTTCGGCGCCTTCTTCGAGGGCGCGGGCGGCTTCGGCACGCCGGTCGCCGTCACGGGCGCGATCCTGATCGGCCTCGGCTTCTCGCCGCTCGCCGCGTCCGGCCTGTCGCTGATCGCCAACACCGCGCCGGTGGCCTTCGGGGCGCTCGGCGCGCCGATCCAGGGCCTCGCCTCGGTCACCGGCTACCCGCCCGAGATCCTCGGCGCGATGATCGGCCGGCAGCTGCCGCTGTTCTCGCTGATCGTGCCGTTCTGGCTGATCTGGGTGTTCGCGGGCTTCCGCGGCATGATCCGGGTGTGGCCGCCGATCCTGGTCTGCGGCGCCTCCTTCGCGGTCGCGCAGTTCCTGATCTCAAACTACGTCAACCCGTGGATCGTCGATATCGGCGCCTCGCTCGCCTCGATGCTCGCGCTGGTGCTGTTCCTGAAGGTCTGGCAGCCCAAGGAGATCTGGTCGTCGCCGGCTCTGCGCGGGCACGATCCGTCGCTCGCCGTCGCCGGTCCGCGGCCCGTGGCGCTCGGCGCCGGCGTGCCCGGCACGCCCCCGGTCCATACCGGCGCCCGCACCGCCTCGCAGGGCGAGATCCTGATGGCCTGGGTGCCGTGGATCATCCTGTCGATCGTCGTGGCCATCTGGGGGACCGGCTGGTTCAAAGGCATCGTCAACCCGCTCTTCACCTGGAAATACGAGGTGCCGGGCCTGCACAACGTGATCATGAAGGTGCCGCCGGTGGTGGCCAAGCCGGTGCCGGAGGGCGCGGTCTTCCTGTTCACCTACATGTCGTACACCGGCACGGGCGTGCTGATCGCGGCGATTATCTCCGGCCTGATCATGCGGTTCTCGCCGCTACGCCTCGTCACCGCCTACTTCGAGACCATCTGGGCCCTGCGCTACTCGCTCATCACCATCGCGGCGATGCTCGCGCTCGGCGTCCTCACCCGCTACGCGGGCGTCGACGCCACGCTCGGGCTGGCCTTCGCGGGCACCGGCATCCTCTACCCGTTCTTCGGGACGCTGCTCGGCTGGCTCGGCGTGGCGCTCACGGGGTCGGACACGGCCTCGAACGTGCTGTTCGGCGGCCTCCAGAGGATCACCTCCGAGCAGCTCGGCCTCTCGGGCGTGCTGATGGCGGCGGCGAACTCGTCGGGCGGCGTGATGGGCAAGATGGTCGACGCCCAGTCGATCGTCGTCGCCTCCACGGCCACCGGCTATTTCGGCCAGGAAGGCAAGATCCTGCGCTTCGTGTTCTGGCACTCGATCGCGCTGGCCTGCCTCGTCGGGCTGTTCGTGATGCTGCAGGCCTACGTGCCGTTCTTCCAGCAGATGGTCATCGACCTGCCCGCGGCGGCGCCGGCCGCCCACTGAGGCCGGTTCGACCGGCCGGCCTCTGACCGGCCGCCCGCGGGCGGCCGGTCGCGTTTCGGGCGCCGCGACGGCCCCCGCGATCCGTGCTACAGGCCGCGTGCCGGGCCCCGCGGGGCGGGTGCAAGGATCATCGGACGGTTCGGGACGGCGCGCGTTGAAGAAGGCTTTCGTCAAATCCTACGGTTGCCAGATGAACGCCTACGACGCGGCCCGCATGGCCGACGTCCTCGGCGCCGAGGGCTACACGGCGACCGACACGGTCGAGGACGCGGACGTCGTCGTCCTCAACACCTGCCACATCCGCGAGAAGGCCGCCGAGAAGGTCTATTCCGAACTCGGCCGCCTGCGCGTGCTCAAGGGTGAGCGGAAGGCGCAGGGCCTCGACACGCGCATCGTGGTCGCGGGCTGCGTCGCCCAGGCCGAGGGCGCCGAGATCCAGGCGCGCCAGCCCGCCGTCGACGTGGTCGTCGGCCCGCAGAGCTATCACCGGCTGCCGGACCTGCTGGCACGCTCCCGCGAGCGCCGCGTCGTCGACACCGAGTTCCCGGTCGAGGACAAGTTCGACCACCTGCCCCGCCGGCGGACCCTCGGGACGTCGGCCTTCCTCACCGTTCAGGAGGGCTGCGACAAGTTCTGCGCCTTCTGCGTGGTGCCCTACACGCGGGGCGCGGAGGTCTCGCGCTCCGTGGCGGCGGTGCTCGCCGAGGCCGAGAAGCTCGCTGACGGGGGCGTCCGCGAGATCACGCTGATCGGCCAGAACGTCAACGCCTATCACGGCGACGGCTCCGACGGCGCGCCCACGGGCCTCGCCGACCTGGTGCGCGCGGTGGCGAAGATCCCCGGCATCGCGCGGATCCGCTACACGACGAGCCACCCGAACGACTTCGACGACGCCCTGATCCGGGCGCACGCCGAGGTGCCGGCCCTGATGCCCTACCTGCACCTCCCGGTGCAGTCGGGCTCCGACCGGATCCTCGCCGCGATGAACCGCAAGCATACCGGCGACCAGTACCGCCGGCTGATGGACCGGATCCGCGCGGCGCGGCCCGATATCGCCCTGTCCTCCGACTTCATCGTCGGCTTCCCCGGCGAGACCGACGCGGACTTCGCCGAGACCCTGCGGCTCGTGCGCGACGTCGGCTTCGAGAGCGCCTTCTCGTTCAAGTACAGCCCACGCCCCGGCACGCCGGCCGCCGACCGCACCGATCAGGTGCCGGAGGCCGCGATGGCGGCCCGGCTCGCCGAGCTGCAGGCGCTCCTCGACGGCCAGCGCCACGCCTATCAGCGGGCGGCCGTCGGCCGGGTCTTCGACGTTCTGGTCGAGAAGCCCGGGCGGCATCCCGGTCAGGTCGCGGGCAAGACGCCGCACCTGCTGGCCGTCCAGTTCGACGCCGCGCCTCACCATATCGGACAGGTCGTGCCCGTGCGGATCACCGAGGCGGGGTCCAACAGCTTGTTCGGAGAGCTCGTCTCCGCGGCTGCGGCGGCGTGAGGAGCGGAGCGGTCGGGATGATGGCGAGGATGGCGGCTTGAGCGCGTCGGACGGTGCGGGCGCGCGCGGCGCGCTCAAGGGGCGCGGCCCGGCGGCGCGGCCGGCCGGATCGGACGAGGCGGTCGAGGTGCCGCTGACCTTCGACGACAACCGCCTCGCGAGCCTCGTCTTCGGCCAGTACGACCAGAACGTCGCCCATATCGAGCGCCGGCTGGAGGTCACCGCCACCGCGCTCGGCAACCACCTCGTCATCAAGGGGCCGGCCGACGCCGCCGAGACGGCGCGGCGGGTGTTCCAGAAGCTCTACGCCCGGGTGCGGACCGGCGGCAGCACGCTGACCCTCGGCGACGTGGACGGCGCCATCCGCGAGGCCACCGCGCAGGCGACCCTGTTCCCGGCCGAGGTCATCGCGGCCGAGGCCGACAGGCCGCATTTCGAGCAGATCGCCACCCGCAAGCGCGGGGCCGTGCGGGCGCGCAACCCGGCGCAGGACGCCTACATCAAGCTCCTGCGCACCAACGAGCTGGTCTTCGCCGAGGGCCCGGCCGGGACCGGCAAGACCTGGCTCGCCGTCGGCCACGCCGTGTCGCTCCTGGAGCAGGGCCATGCCGAGCGGCTGATCCTGTCCAGGCCCGCGGTCGAGGCCGGCGAGCGCCTGGGCTTCCTGCCGGGCGACATGCGCGAGAAGGTCGACCCTTACCTCCGCCCGATCTACGACGCCCTGTACGACTTCATGGAGGCCCGCCACGTTGATCGTGGCCTCCAGACCGGCCAGATCGAGATCGCGCCGCTCGCCTTCATGCGCGGCCGAACCCTCACCAACGCGGTGGTGCTGCTCGACGAGGCGCAGAACACCACCTCCATGCAGATGAAGATGTTCCTCACCCGCCTGGGCGAGGGCTCGCGCATGATCATCACCGGCGATCCGAGCCAGATCGACCTGCCGCCGGGCCAGAAATCCGGCCTCGTGGAAGCGGTCAGCGTGCTGGAGGGCGTCGAGGGGATCGGGCACGTGCGGTTCAAGGACGTCGACGTGGTCCGCCACGACCTCGTCCGCCGGATCGTGACCGCCTACGAGCGCGCCGCCCACGGCAGCGCGGAGGCCGACCGCAACCGGAATCCCCGCCGCCGGCCCCTGGCGTGACCATGCCCCACGAGATCGACCTCGCCGTCGAGGACGCGCGCTGGGAGACGGCGGTTCCGGACCTCGAGGCCCTCGTCACCCGCGCCGTCGAGGCCGGGCTCGCCGTCGCCCCCGAGAGGCCGGACGGTCCCGTCGAGGTCAGCGTCCTGCTGACCGACGACGCCGCCGTCCGGGAACTCAACAGGACCTGGCGCGGCAAGGACAAGCCCACCAACGTCCTGTCCTTCCCGGCCGCCCCGCAGCCGCGGCATGCCGGGACCGCCGCGCCCCTCGGCGACGTGGTCCTTGCGTACGAGACCCTGGTGCGCGAGAGTGCCGAGCAGTCGAAGCCGCTCCAGAATCACCTCGCCCACCTCCTCGTCCATGGCACCCTGCATTGTCTCGGTCAGGACCACGAGATCGGCGAGGCCGAGGCCGATGCCATGGAAGCCCTCGAGGTCGCGGCACTCGCGACCCTCGGCATCCCGGATCCCTATGCCTGAGCGCGCGACGTCCGAGCGACCCCAGACCCGAGAGACATGAGCAACGATCGAAGTCGCGGCGCGGCCCTGGCCGCGCCCAGTTCCACCGAGGGCGAGTCCCAGCACCGGGAGCCCTGGTACGACCGCCTGCTCCAGGCGCTCCATCTCAAGCCGCGCGATTCGCTGCGCGAGGGTCTTGAGGAGGCGCTGGCAGAGCCGGACGCCGGCGAGAGCGGCCTCACCCCGCTCGAGCGCGTCATGCTCAAGAACGTCCTCGGCCTGCACAAGGTGCGCGTCGACGACGTGATGGTCCCCCGGGCCGACATCGTCGCCGTCTCGAACGACACGAGCCTCGGCGAGTTGCTCAAGCTGTTCCGCACGGCCGGCCATTCCCGGCTGCCGGTCTACGGCGAGACCCTCGACGATCCCCGCGGCATGGTCCACATCCGCGACCTCGTCGACCACATCGCCGCCAAGGCCGAGCCGGCCCGCCGCAGCGCGCCCGCCGTCTCGAAGCCCGCCGAACTCGCGGCCGACGGCGCGGCGGACGCGCCGGCCGCGCCGCGCCCGCGCCGGCCGGCGTCGCGCCTGCCGCGCGGCCTGGACCTCGGCAAAGTCGACCTGACGACCACGCTGGCGGCGGCGCGCATCCAGCGGCCGGTCCTGTTCGTGCCGCCCTCCATGCCGGCGATCGACCTGCTGGTGCGGATGCAGGCGACCCGCACCCACATGGCGCTGGTCATCGACGAGTACGGCGGCACCGACGGGCTGATCTCCATCGAGGACCTGATCGAGGTCGTGGTCGGCGACATCGAGGACGAGCACGACGTGGCCGAGGACAAGTACGTCCAGCGCGTCGAGGGCGAGGGCGAGGTCTTCGTGGCCGACGCGCGCACGCCGCTGGCCGAGGTCTCCGAAGTGACAGGCGTCGACCTCGTCGCGGCCGTCGGCGAGATGGCCGAGGAGATCGACACGCTGGGCGGCATGATCGTGACGCTGGCGGGCCGCGTCCCGTCGCGCGGCGAGCTGATCGCCGGCCCCGGGGACCTCGAGTTCGAGGTGCTCGACGCCGATCCGCGCCGCCTGAAGCGGCTCCGGTTCCACAAGGGCGCGGCGCGCATCGGCAACGTCGTGCCGCTCGCCCTGCCGCCGCCCGCGAACGCCCCGGTCGCCGAGACGCCGCACCCGTGACGGTCGCGGCGTGACAGGTCTGGTGGACGGTTTCGCCCGGTCGCCCGCGGCGGCCGGCGCACCGATGCGCGGGCCGATCCCGGGTCCCATGTCCGATCCGGAGCGGGCGCGCGTCCCCGGCGCGGTGCTGGCGATCGCGCGCCTGACCGGCTGGCGCCGGCTCGGGTTGGCGTGGCTCGCCGGCGCCCTGGGCGCGCTGGCCATGCCGCCCTACGGGCTCCTGCCGGCGCTCGCGGTCTCCCTGACGGTCGCGGTCTGGCTGCAGGACGGGGCTGCGGCCGGTCGGACGACGGTCCGGAGATTCGCGCCCTGCTTCCTCATCGGCTGGGCCTGGGGCTTCGGCTACCTCACCGCCGGTCTCTGGTGGCTGGGCCAGGCCTTCCTGGTCGAGGCCGACGAGTTCCTCTGGGCCCTGCCGCTCGGCGTAATCGGCCTGCCCTTCGCCCTCGGCCTGTTCTACGGCGCCGGTTTCGGCGCCGCGGGCCTGCTCTGGGGCCGCGGCGCGGCGCGGATCGCCGCCCTCGCCTTCGGGCTCGGCGCGGCCGACTGGCTGCGCGGCCACCTGTTCACGGGGTTCCCCTGGAACACCCTCGGGATGGCGCTGGCCCAGAACCTCTGGCTGATGCAGGGGGCGGCGGCGATCGGGCTCTACGGCCTGTGCATCCTGGCCGCGCTGGTCTGCGCGGCGCCCGCGACGCTCGCCACCGGCGCGAGTCCGCGCGCCCGGTTCGGGCCGAGCGTCGCCGCCGCGATCGTGCTCGCCGGCCTGGCGCTCTACGGGGCCGAGCGGCTCGGTCCGCCCGACCCGGTGGTCGCGGGTGTCCGGCTGCGGCTCGTCCAACCCAACCTGCCCCAGGACGCCAAGTTCAGGCCCGAGAACCGGGCCGACATCGTCGACCGCTACATCGAGCTGAGCCGGCGCCCGACGGAGGCCGGTGCGCCGGAACCGACCCACATCGTCTGGCCGGAATCGGCCTTCCCGTTCCTGATCCAGCGCGACCCCGACGCCCTGGCCAAGGTGGCGGCCGGCCTCAAGCCCGGGCAGCACCTGATCACCGGGGCGGCGCGCGCCGAGGAGCCGCTGCCGGGCGAGCGCCTGCGCTTCTACAACGCCGTCCTGGTGATCGGCCCGGACGGCCGGATCTCCGACAGCTACGACAAGGTCCACCTCGTCCCGTTCGGGGAGTACCTCCCCGCGCCCCTCGACGCCGCCCTGCGGGCCGTGGGGCTGCGCCAGTTCGTGGCGATCCCCGGCGGGTTCTCGGCCGGGACGCTCGCCGGGCAGCGGATCCTGACGGTGCCGGGCCTGCCGCCGGTCGCGGCGACGATCTGCTACGAGGCGATCTTCCCGGGCGCGATCCTGCCCGCCGGGCACGCCGCGCCGTCCCCGCAGCCGCCGGGGCTGATCCTGAACGTCACCAACGACGCGTGGTTCGGCGACACGCCGGGGCCGCGCCAGCACCTGGCGCAGGCGCGCCTGCGCGCCGTCGAGGAGGGGCTGCCGCTCGTGCGCGATGCCAATACCGGGATCTCCGCGGTGATCGACCCGCACGGCCGCGTCGTCGCCCGCACCGCGCTCGACACCGAGACCTGGCTCGACGCCGACCTGCCCGCCCGCATCGTCGGCGGCACGCTCTACGGTCAGTTCGGCGACGCCGCCTTCGCGCTGATGCTGGCCGCCTGCCTGGGCGGAGCCGCGATCGCGCGGCGGCGGCCGTGAGCGCGGACCGGGCGACCGCCAACCGGTTCCTGCTCGGCCTCGCGCTGATGCTGGTCGCGTTCAACCTGCGCCCGGCGCTGAGCACGGTCGGCCCCCTGCTGGCGACGATCCGGGACGGCACGGGGCTCGGCGCCGGCGGCGCCGCCATCCTCACGACGCTGCCGGTCCTGTGCCTCGGCATCGCCTGCGCGCTGGCCGCGCCGCTGATCCGCCGGATCGGGCCCGACCTCGCGGTGCTTGCCGGCTCGACCATCCTCGTCGCCGGCCTGACGCTCCGCGGTCTCGGCGGCCTCGTGCCGCTCTTCGCCGGCACGGCGCTGGCGGCCATCGGGATCGGGCTCGACAACGTCCTGCTGCCGGCGCTGGTGAAGCGCGATTTCGCCGGCAACGGCGGCTTGATGACCGGCCTCTACACGATGACCCTGTGCCTCGGCGCGGCCGCGGGCGCCGGGGCCGCGGTGCCAGTGGAGCACGCCCTCGGGGGCGGCTGGCCCTCCGCCCTGGCGATCTGGTCGCTGCCCGCGCTGGTGGCGGCCTTCGTGTGGATCCCGTTCGCCCGCCGCACCGCCTCCACCGCCGCGCCCTCGGCCGGGCGGCTACTCCGCAACCCGCTGGCGTGGTGGGTGACGGGCTTCATGGGCCTGCAATCGTCGCTCGCCTACATCCTGTTCGGCTGGCTGCCGCTGCTGCTGCAGGGCCGCGGGCTGACGCCGCTGAATGCCGGGCTCTACGCCTCGCTGGCGACGCTGGTGCAGGCGCCGGGCGCCCTGCTCGTTGCCATGCTGGCGGCCCGCGCCCGCGACCAGCGCGCCTGGATCGTCGTGATTCCCGGCCTGACGGCCGCCGCCTTCGTGGTCCTCGCCTTCGGGGCGGAGTCCCTGCGGATCCCCGCCGCCTGCGCGCTGGGCTTCGGGATCGGCGGCTGCTTCGGGCTGGGCCTGACCCTGATCGTGCTGCGCGCCGCGGACGCCGCGAGCGCCGCCGGCCTCTCGGCCATGGCGCAGGGCATCGGCTACACCTGCGCCGCGCTGGGGCCGCTGGTCTTCGGTCTCGCCCACGAGGCGACCGGCGGCTGGACCGTGCCGGGCGCCCTGTTCGTCGGCATCACCGTCGCGGCGATCCTGATCGGGCTCGCCGCCGGACGCGACCGGAAGGTCAGCGCGGCCGAACCCGAGCCGCGGGATCCGGCCGCTCAGCCGCTGACCGAACTCCAGCCGGCGAACCCGGCCAGCGGTTCCTGATCGTAGCGGGCCATCAGGTCGGTCATCGCGGCGGCGTCGCCGAGCCGTCCCTCCGCGGCGAGGCGGGCCAGACCGTCGAAGAAGCCCTCGCGGCCGAGGGCCGGCGCGAAGCTCAGCGTGAAGCGCACCGGGCGGTCGCCGCGATTGGCGAAGGCGTGCGCGACGCCGGGCGGGATGAGCGCGAAATCGCCGGGTCCCAGGTCGTGGTCCGCACCGTCGACGTGGAGCGCGAGCCGGCCCGCCTCGACCGAGAAGGTCTCGGTCAGCCGGGCGTGGCGATGCAGTCCCGCGCCCGGCGTCCGGGGATCCATCGCGACGCGGTAGATGCCGAGGCCGTCGCCGGTCTCGTCGCTGCGCGCGAGATAGGTAACCCGCATGCCGCCGATGACGGCGTTCGGGCCGGGCCCGCGGTGCACGACACTCGCCATCTTCGCCCCCGTCCGTTCCGCAAACGAGAACCCCGCGCGGCCGGGTGACCGCGCGGGGCTGTGTCGATGAGCGCGCGCGGAGCTTACTCGGCGGCGACCCGGTGCGCCTGCGAGCCGTCGGTCAGGGTCTCGGACTGCAGGCGCTTGCCCGGCGCGGCGCGGCCCGGCAGCGGCGGCAGGGCCTTGGCCTTCTCCAGATCGATCCCGGCGCCCTCGGCGACGCGGCGGCCGTAATCCTCGTCGGCGTGCCAGAAGTGCCAGACCATCCGCAGCTGGATCGGCTCGGGGCACTGCTTCATGTCGGCCACGAGGTTGGCGATCAGGTCGTCGCGCTCCCAATCCTGGAACGAGCGGTACCGGACGCCGGCCTGGGTGTAGTCGTCCTCGGTCCGCGAGGTCTGGTAGCGGCCGAGGCGGCCCTCCACCGGCTGGTGGTAGTCCTTGGCGGGCTTCGGCGCCTCGCGCAGGCCCTCGGCCAGCGTCGAAGGCTCGTAGTTGATGTGCTTGTTCGGGCCGGTGCCGTCGACCGTGTAGGCCATCTGACCGTCGCGCTGGTTCGAGTAGACCTTCACGCCGGGCTGCGGCGCGTTGATCGGCAGCTGGAGGTAGTTGGCGCCGACGCGGTAGCGCTGCGTGTCCGAGTAGGACAGCGTCCGCCCCTGCAGCATCTTGTCGTCCGAGAAGTCGATGCCGTCGACCAGCACGCCGGTGCCGAAGGCCGACTGCTCGACCTCGGCGAAGAAGTTGTCCGGCACGCGGTCGAGCACCATGCGGCCCACCGGCAGCAGCGGGAACTGGTCGACCGGCCACAGCTTCGTGTCGTCCAGCGGGTCGAACGACAGGTGGTCGTTCGGGCCGTCCGGCATGATCTGGACGCAGAATTCCCACTCGGGGAAATTCCCGGCCTTGATGTTGTCGTACAGGTCGCGGGTCGCGTGGCCGACATCCTTGGCCTGGATCTCGGAGGCTTGGCTCGAGGTCAGGTTGCGCACGCCCTGCTTCGGCTCCCAGTGGAACTTGCAGAGCACGGCCTCACCCTGGTCGTTAACCAGCTTGTAGGTGTTGACGCCCGAGCCTTCCATCTCGCGGTAATTGGCCGGGATGCCCCAGGGCGACTTCAGGTGCGTCACCATGTGGATCGACTCGGGGTGCTGGGCCACGAAGTCGAAGAAGCGCCACGCCTCCTGCCGGTTCGTCACCGGGTCCGGCTTGAACGCGTGGATCATGTCGGGGAACTTGATCGCGTCGCGGATGAAGAAGACCTTGAGGTTGTTGCCCACGAGGTCCCAATTGCCGTCGACGGTCTTGAACTTGACCGCGAAGCCGCGCGGATCGCGCTCGGTCTCCGGGCTCTCCTTGGCGCCGGCGACCGTCGAGAAGCGCACGAACATCGGCGTCTTCACGCCGGTCTCGTTCAGCACGCGGGCGCGGGTGTACTTGGAGGCCGGCTCGTCGCCGATCTTGCCGTAGGCCTCGAACCAGCCGTGGGCGCCGGCGCCGCGGGCGTGGACGACGCGCTCCGGGATCCGCTCGCGGTCGAAATGCGTGATCTTCTCGATGAACTGGTAGTTCTCGAGCGTGGCCGGGCCCCGCTCACCGACCGTGCGGGTGCTCTGGTTGTCGCGGACCGGATGGCCCTGGCGGGTGGTCAGGATCGGGCGTTGATCGCTCATGCGTACCGTCTCTCCGTACTGCGAAGGCTCTCGGTGGACAGCGGGGTCAGCCTGGAACCGTTCTGGTGAAGGGTTATGACCGGGGCGTGACCCCGAGGCAAATGCATCGTCACAAAGGTTCTGATAGACGCAGCCTATGAATCTGGCCGGCCTCTCCCTCCGCGATCTCGAATACGTCGTCGCCGTCGCCGACGAGGGGCATTTCGGCCGGGCTGCCGAGCGCTGCAACGTCAGCCAGCCGACGCTGAGCGTGCAGGTCCGTAAGCTGGAAACCGCGCTCGGCCTGACTTTGTTCGAGCGCTCGAACCGGCGGATCCTGCTCACCGAGGCGGGCCAGGCCATCGTCCGGCAGGCGCGGGTCGTCCTGGCGGAGGCGCAGCGGCTCCTGGCCCTGGCCAGCGAGGGGCGCGGCTCGCCGCTCACCGGGCGCCTCGTGCTGGCGGCGATCCAGACGCTCGGCCCCTACTTCTTCCCGCTGGTGCTGCGGCCCCTGCGCGAGCAGTACCCGCTGCTGATGCTCTCGCTGTCGGAATCGCGCACGGCCGACATCGTCGAGGGTCTGCGCGACGGTCGCATCGACGCGGCCCTGGTCTCGCTGCCGCTGCCGTCGCACGGGCTCGCGGTCTCGCCGCTCTTCGTGGAACCGTTCTGGCTCGCCTGCCCGGCCGAGCACACCCTCGCCCGGGGCGGCGCGCTCTCCGCCAACGAGATCGCGGGGCCGGACCTGCTGCTCCTCGACGAGGGCAACTGCCTGCGCGACCAGACGATCGCGGCCTGCGGCGCCGGTTCCTCGGTCGGCCGCCACGCGACCAGCCTGGAGACGCTCCGCTCGATGGTGGCGGCGGGCGCCGGGTACACGCTGCTCCCGGCCCTGGCGGTGCCGGCGAGCCCCGATCCCAGCGGCCTGACGGTGACCCGCGCTTTCGACGTCGACGGTCCCGGTCGGACCATCGCGCTGGTCTGGCGCGCGAGCGATCCGCGGGCCGCCGGCCTCGCGAGCCTGGCCGCCTTCTTCCGGGCGCACGCGCCAGCGGGCACGGCCGCCTGCCGCGACGGGGAGGCCGTCGCCTGAGCCGCCGCGGACGCCCACCTTGAGCGGTTGTGAATAGGAAGAGGGGCCGCGACCGGTCTATCAGGACGGGTGACGACAGGGAGCGGTTCGATGCGGCGCACGATGGTCTGGGCCGTACTGGGGCTGCTGATCCCCGCGGGCGCGCGGGCCGAGCCGAAGGACAGCTTCGCCCGGATCGACCAGATCAACCGCGCCTCCCTGGTGATGACGGTGGAGACCGGCATCGTGCCGCGGGCGCTGGGCGCGACCGTCGCCCGCGCCCTCGACCAGGTCGCCGCCGACGCCGCCAAGCCGGGCGCCGAGCGGCCGGACGATTACCTGCGGATCGAGCCGCTGATCACCGCCATCGCGGGGGCCGACGCCACGCGGATGCATTCCGGGCGCAGCCGCCAGGACATCATCCCGACGGTGCTGAAGCTCGAGCAGCGGGACCGTCTCCTGAACCTGGCCAAGGCGCTCGACGAGACCCGGGCGGCCCTGCTGGCAGTGGCCGAGCGCGAGGCCGACACGATCGTCCCGGCCTACACCAACGGGGTGCAGGCCCAGCCGACGACGCTCGGCCACGTCTACCTGGGCTACGCATCCGTCCTCGCCCGCGATGCCGACCGCCTCCGGGAGACCTGGGCGCGGCTGAACCTGTCGCCCCTGGGCGCGGCCGCCCTCGGCACGTCGAGCTTCCCGGTGGATCGCGAGAGGCTGGCGGCGCTGCTCGGCTTCGACGCGCCGGTGGAGAACAGCTACGATTCCGGCCAGCTCGCGCCCATGGACATGGGGCTCGAGCTGACCGGGCTCGCGGCGAACCTCGCCACCACGGCCGGCAGCTTCGCGCAGGATCTCTACGCGCAGTACCACCAGACCCGGCCCTGGATCCTGCTGCGGGAGGGCGCGCTCACCGGGCCGAGCAGCATCATGCCGCAGAAGCGCAACCCCGTCGCACTCTACAGCCTGCGCATGAAGGCCAGCGACGTCGTGGGGGCCGCCCAGGCCTTCGTCATCATGGCGCACAACGTCGATTCCGGCATGCCGGACTACAAGCGCAACCAGGCCGAGCCGCCGGGGCGGACCCTGGCCGAGGCCGCCGAGATGTGCCGGCGCTGGACTCGCGTCCTCGACGGGCTGGTTGTGGACCGGGCGCGCGCCGCCGACGAGGTCGCGGCGGACTATTCCACCACCACCGAGCTCGCCGACACGCTCCAGCGCGAGGCCGACGTGCCGTTCCGGCTCGGCCACCACTTCGCGTCCGAGCTCGTGAGCTACGGCCGCAGCCACGACCTGCGCCCGGCCGACCTGCCCTTCCCGGAGGTGCGGCGCATCTACGCCGAGGCCGCGGCGGGGTCGGGGCTGAAGCCGGACCTGCCCCTCGACGAGGCCCGCTTCCGGGCGGCGCTGTCGGCCCGCGGCATGATCGACGCCGCGAAGGGGCTCGGCGGCCCGCAGCCCGCGGAGGTCCGGCGGATGCTGGGCGCCGCGCAGGCGCGGCTGCGGACCGACCGCGACTGGCTCGACGCCCGCCGCAAGGGCCTGGCCGACGCCCGGGCGCGCCTCGACGCCGCCTTCGCGGCCCTCACGCGCGAGCCCTGAATTCCGCGCGGGGGCGCCGTGCCGAAACTCTGCCGTGACAGGGCCAATATTGCGGTATAGCGCGCGCCTGACGCCTGCCGGCTGAAGCGGGCCTCTCCCGATCGGTCGCCTTGCCCCCTCTCCGCACCCTCGGCCTCTGGGCCGCCCTCGCCGCCGCGTCGGCGGCCGTGTCGTACGGCCTGATGCAGGCGCAGTTCCCGGCCGCGCTGCTGCTCGGGCCGATGATCGCGGCCATCGCCTTCGGCGTCGGCGGCTCGCGCCTGCGCGTCCCGCGGCCCGCGTTCCAGGCCTCCCAGGCGGCGATCGGCTGCCTCGTCGCGCACGCCGTCACCGGGCAGATCGCCCAGACCCTGATGGAGGACGGGCCGCTCATCGTCGCGGTCGTGCTGGTCACCGTCGCGGTCAGCGGCCTCGTCGGCTGGATCCTGACCCGCCTGCGCGTGCTCCCCGGGACCACCGCGGCCTGGGGCTCGTCCCCCGGGGGCGCCTCCGCCATGGTGGCGATGGCCGAGGATTTCGGCGCCGATCCGCGCCTCGTCGCCTTCATGCAGTACGTGCGCGTCGCCGCCGTGGTGTTCTCGGCCTCGCTGGCGGCCCGCTTCCTGATGGAGGCCCCGGTCCCGGGGGCGTCGTCCGGCGCCGGCGAGGTCACCGGTCCGCTCTCGCTGCTGGCGACGCTGGCGGTCGCCGTCGTCGGCGCGGGCGCGGCGCTCGCCCTGCGGGTTCCGGCCGGCGCGCAGATCGGGCCGATGGTGCTGGGCAGCCTGCTCCACGCCACCGGGCTCGTCCGGATGGCGCTGCCGGTGCCGCTCCTCGAACTCGCCTACGCCTGCATCGGCATCTACGTGGGGCTGCGCTTCACCCGCGAGACGCTGCGCCTGACCGTCACCGCCCTGCCGGGCATCCTGGCGGCGACCTTCTCGGTCATCGCCCTCTGCGCGGCGTGGGGCTGGGGGCTGACCCTCCTGCTGCCCATCGACCTGCTGACCGCCATCCTCGCCACGAGCCCCGGCGGCCTCGACTCGGTGGCGATCATCGCGGTCGGCTCGAAGGCGGACGTCTCCTTCGTGCTGGCCGTCCAGACCCTGCGCCTGTTCGTGGTGCTGCTCACCGGCCCGCTGCTCGCCAAGTGGATCAGCCGGTCCGTGCCGGAGGCCGCCATCCGATGAACGCCCTGGTCCTCGCCTTCCTCAATTCCTGGCGCGGCCTGCGCCACGGCGCGCGCACCGAGCGGGCCGTGCGCCAGGAACTCGTGCTCCTGGCGCTCGGGATCCCGGTCGCGCTGTTCCTCGGCGCGACGCTCTGGGTGCGCGTCGCCCTGATGGTCAGCCTGCTGCTGATGCTGGCCGCGGAGTTCCTGAACACCGCCGTCGAGAAGCTCTGCGACCACGTCCATCCGGGCCATCACCCGATGATCGGGACCGTGAAGGACCTCGCCTCCGCCGGCACCTTCATGGCGCAGATGGCGGCGCTGCTCGTCTGGGTGGCGGCGCTGGTGGACCGTCTCGGCTGACCTGCCGCGCGCGGGGCGCGCTCGCATCCGCGGGCCGGAGGGTCTATCTGGCCGGCATCGCCCCGCGCATCGGCCGAGACTGCACACCGTGACGGACTACATCCGCAAGATCCTCACCGCCCGCGTCTACGACGTCGCGATCGAGAGCCCCCTCGATCCGATGCCGCGCCTGACGCAGCGGCTCGGCCGGCCGGTCCTGCTCAAGCGCGAGGATCTCCAGCCGGTCTTCTCGTTCAAGCTGCGCGGCGCCTACAACAAGATGTCGGGCCTGCGCCCCGACCAGATCGCCCGCGGCGTCGTCTGCGCCTCGGCGGGCAACCACGCCCAGGGCGTCGCCCTCGCCGCCGCCAAGCTCGGCGCGCGGGCCGTCATCGTGATGCCGCGCACCACCCCCTCGATCAAGGTCGATGCCTGCCGGGCGCGCGGGGCCGAGGTCGTGCTGCACGGCGACGCCTTCGACGAGGCCCTGGCGCAGGCCAAGATCCTCGAGGCCGAGCAGGGCCTGACCTTCCTGCACCCCTTCGACGATCCGGACGTGATCGCCGGCCAGGGCACCATCGGCAAGGAGATCCTGGAGCAGCATACCGGCCCGATCGAGGCGATCTTCGTGCCGGTGGGCGGCGGCGGGCTGGCCGCCGGGATCGCCACCTTCGTGAAGTACCTGCGGCCCGGCACCAAGGTGATCGGCGTCGAGCCCGAGGACGCCGCCTGCATGGCCGCCGCGCTCGCGGCCGACACCCGGGTCAGCCTGCCGAGCGTCGGCCTGTTCGCCGACGGTGTCGCCGTGCGGCAGGCCGGCGAGGAGACCTTCCGGCTCTGCCGCGAGCACCTCGACGAGGTCATCACCGTGGACACCGACGCCATGTGCGCCGCGGTCAAGGACATCTTCGACGACACCCGCGCGGTGTCCGAGCCCTCCGGGGCGCTGAGCCTCGCCGGCGCCAAGATGTACGCCGAGCGGGAGGGCGGCGACGGCACGCTGATCGCCATCTCGTCGGGAGCAAACCTGAACTTCGATCGCCTGCGCCACATCGCCGAGCGCGCGGAGATCGGCGAGCAGCGCGAGGTCCTGATCGGCGTGACCATCCCGGAACGTCCGGGCGCCTATCGCGCCTTCATCCAGGCCCTCGGCCCGCGCGCCGTCACCGAGTTCAACTACCGCCACGCCCCGGGCTCCGAGGCGCAGATCTTCGTGGGCATCAACGTCGGCGGCGGCAAGCGCGAGAAGCAGGCGCTGATCGGCTCCCTGCGCGACGCCGGCTACCGCGTCCTCGACATGAGCGACAACGAGATGGCCAAGGTCCATGTCCGCTACATGGTCGGCGGCCGGGCCGTGGGGGTGGCGCACGAGCGCCTGTTCCGCTTCCAGTTCCCGGAGCGGCCGGGCGCGCTGATGAAGTTCCTCGAAGCGCTGGGCCCGGACTTCGACATCACGCTGTTCCACTACCGCAACCACGGCGCCGATTACGGCCGGGTGCTCGCCGGGATCGCGGTGCCGCCGGCCGAGCGCGCCCGCTTCGACGCCGTCATCGAGGCGCTCGGCTACCCGGCCACCGACGAGACCGCGAACCCGGCCTACCGTCTGTTCCTCGACGGCGAGGGCGCCGGGGCGCTCTGAGCCCCGGCGGCACGCGTCGTCAGCTCTCCGCCACGTCGACGGAGGTGACGTCCGGCATCGCCCGCAGCTTCGCCGCGATGGTCTCGAAGCTCGTCCGCGACAGGCGCACGAAGGTGACGGTGACCTCGTCGTGGTCGGGGTCGGGGCCCGGATGGACCGTGAAGGTCCGGACGCGCGAGGCACGCTCGCCGGTCGCCGCCTGGAGGGTGTCGATCGACATGGTGCCGCGCTTGGCGGTCAGCCGCAGCGTCTGGGCGCGCATCCGGTCGCGCCAGCGCTCCTCGAAGGGCTTCACGCCGGCCAGGATGCCGACGATGAGCGCCGTCGCGGCGAGCGCCGGCACGTAGAGGCCGCTGCCGATCGCCAGCCCGATCGCCGCCACCCCCCACAGGCTCGCGGCCGTAGTGAGGCCCTTCACCACCTCGCCGCGGAGCAGGATCGTCCCCGCGCCGAGGAAGCCGATGCCGGAGACGACCTGCGCGGCGATACGGGAGGGATCGAGCACCACGTGCTCGGCGCCCAGCACGTCGGCGAAGCCGAAGGCCGAGACCAGCATGATCAGGCAGGAGCCGACGCAGACCAGCATGTGGGTCCGCAGGCCGGCCGCCCAGAGCAGGCGCTCGCGCTCCAGGCCGACCACGCTGCCGAACAGGGCCGCCAGCGCCAGCCGGGCCACCATCTCGCCGTTGCCGATCAGAGCCGCCTCCGTGCCTCCGCCCCGTGCGGATGGCGCGGATCCTTGCGGCTTTACCGCGGGCGGATCAAGCGATCCCGAGCGCCGCCTTCTCGACCTCGTAGGCGGCCCGCACGGCGGCGGCGCCGTAGGCGCGCTCCAGGCGGCGCACGGTGAAATGCGCCCGCGCGGTCGACTGGAAGTGGTTCATGAAGGCGGTGTTGACCGCCGCCCCGCCGAAGGCGCCGAGGATCGGCACCGCCTGGGCGGCGACCTTCTGGGAGACCACGAGGCCGAAGCGCGCGGCGATCTGCGCGGTGAAGCGGATCAGCGCCGGCGCCGACTGGTCGAGGAGCGTCTTGCTCCCGGCGTAGCGGGCCGCCTCCGACAGGGTCTTGGCCAGCGCGGCGCGGACCGCGAAGTAGCCGCTCTCGGTGAGCGCCGAGCCCGCCTCGGTCTCCGCCATGGCCCGGCCGCCGAGGGCGAAGACCTGCACGCAGGCGAGCGCGCCTTCGGGGGTCTCGAGATCCTCCCCCTCCTCCCGGGCGATCTCGGCGATCGAGCGCAGCATCAGCGTGGTCGAGACCGGCAGCTCGACCGCCAGCGTCGCGAGGCCGAACGCGCCGCCGACCGCGCCCGAGAGCGCCGCCATCGCCTTGTGCTTGGCGTCGCCCGAGCCGAGCAGCCGCGCGAGACGGCTCTCGGCCTTCGCGGCCACGCCGCCGAGACCCTCGCCCTCGGCGGGGACGAGTTCCTTGCGCGGCAGCGTCGCCAGCGCGACGCGCAGAGCTCCCCGCATGGCCACCTCGGTGCTGCGGCTCACCGCCTCGGTGACCGGGGCCGGCAGCGACCGGCCGATAATGTCGAGGGGCGCGCCGGCCGCCGCGGAGAGCCGCGCCGCGAGGCTCGGTCGCTCCAGCACCTCCACGGCGCGGCGCAGGGCGGCGAGGTCCGCGTCGCTCAGAACCGTCTCTGGCGTCTCCGCCGGCAGCGTCTCGCCGGCGCGGGTGAGGTCGCTCGTGCTCATCCGTCGATCCCTGGATCTGTCCCGCTCACGCCGCCCCGGGGGCGCGCGCCGTGGTAGGAAGCTCGGGCCCCGGGATGCGGTTCCCCGGCTCCTGGGCGTCCCGCGCCGGGGCCGCGGCCTCCACCCGACCGCTCCGCCGCCCGACCGCGAGGCAGAGCACGAGGACGGGGATTCCCACGAGGGAGGTCATGACGAAGAAGGCCGGGTAGCCGATCGCCGCGACCACGAAGCCCGACGAGCCCGCGATCAGCTTGCCCGGCAGCGCGTAGAGCGAGGAGAACAGCGCGTACTGCGTCGCCGCGTAGGCCGGGCTGGTGAGGCTCGACATGTAGGCGATCAGCACGATCCCCGCGAAGGAGCCGCAGAAGTTCTCGATCGAGATGGCCACGGTCAGGCGCCAGATCTCGGGCGCGCCGGCCGCCAGCCACGCGAAGGCGAGGTGGGAGGCGGCGGCCAGGAAGGCGCCGAGCAGCAGCGTCGGGAACAGGCCGAACCGGGCCAGCGCCCAGCCGCCCGCGAAGCCGCCCGCGATGCCGACCCAGATGCCGTAGAGCTTGGTGACGGTGGCGATCTCCTTCAGGTCGAAGCCCAGCGTCCGGTA
The DNA here is from genome assembly GCF_900108435.1 of Methylobacterium sp. 275MFSha3.1. Classification (NCBI taxonomy): domain Bacteria; kingdom Pseudomonadati; phylum Pseudomonadota; class Alphaproteobacteria; order Hyphomicrobiales; family Methylobacteriaceae; genus Methylobacterium; species Methylobacterium sp. 275MFSha3.1. The sequence goes on from NZ_FNWP01000009.1 coordinate 172,541, forward strand.
GAGCGGGCTCGCCATGACGCCGGACAGGAAGTCGGGCAGCCGGAACAGGGCCACGAGCAGGAGGATGCCCCAGAGCGCGCCGCCGAACCGGCCGTGCAGCTCGGTCAGCGGCTCCAGGATGGCGCGGCGCATCGACCAGAACCGGGACCGGCCGGGCGTCTCGGCGGGGGCCGCGCGCGGTCTGTCGAAGGCCGGGGCCAGCAGGGCGGCGATCATCCCGACCAGCATGAGGGCGGCCATGATCAGGTAGGCCAGCGTCCAGCCCCCCGCGGAGGCGATGAACAGCGCGCCCGCGCCGGCGCTGATCAGGCCGAGGCGGTAGCCGAGGTTCGAGGTCGCCGCCAGGATGCCCTGGAAGTCGCTGCCGGCGGCGTCGATGCGCCAACCGTCGATCACGACGTCCTGGCTGGCCGCGCAGAACGCCACCAGGAAGGCCCCGAGCCCGAGGAGCGCGAGGTTGGTCTTCGGGTCCGAGAAGGCCATCAGGATCAGGCACAGGGCGACCGCGGCCTGCGTCGTCACCATCCAGGCGCGGCGGCGCCCGAGCCGGGCGCTCAGCACCGGCACGTTCAGGCGGTCGATCGCGGGCGCCCAGAGAAACTTCAGCGAGTAGGGCAGCGCCACGTAGCTGAAGAGGCCGATCGCCCGGACGTCGATGTCCGAGAAGGCGAGGCGGAGCGTGAACGTCCCCAGCACCAGGAGCAGCGGCAGTCCGGACGAGAATCCGAGTGCCAGCATGAGCGCGATCCGCCGGTCCTCGACGATGTCGCGGAGCCGGAAGCGACGCGTCGCCTGTGGCTGGTTCGCCATGGCATGGAACTCCTGAGCGTTCGTGGCCTTGATCCCGCGAAATCGTGGCAGCCTTACGCCGCACCTGTCTCCGCTGGATCGTGCTGTCTTGCGCCCCAATCTTGGTAGAAGCTTGCTTAACGCGGTGTCCACGTCCCGCGGTCGGAGCGCGACGGTGGCGCCGCCGGACGAACGGGGCCACCGCCTGACTGTGGAATGATGCGTTGAGTGCCCGATCCGAGACCGGTCCGCCCCTCGCGACGCTGGTCGACGCGTTCGCGTCGAGCCCGTCGCCGATGGTCATCACCGATGCGCGTGCGCCCGACAACCCGATCGCCTGGGCGAACGACGCCTTCCTGAACGCCACCGGCTACGCCGCCGACGAGATCGTCGGGCGCAACTGCCGCATGCTGCAGGGGCCGGCCACGGACCGGTCGACGATCCAGCGCATCCGCGCGGCCGTCGAGTCCGCCGAGGCGATCTCGGTGGAGCTGCTCAACTATCGCAAGGACGGGTCGTCGTTCTGGAACGCGATGACCATCACGCCGGTGCGCGACGCTGAGGGGCTCGCCTACTTCTACGCCGCGCAGGCGGACATGACCCATGTCCACCAGATGGAAGTGTCGATGCGCGGCACCAACGACGAGCTGGAGCGCCTCGTCGCGGCGCGGACCCAGGACCTGACATCGGCGCTGGAGCAGAAGACCGCCCTGCTGCACGAGGTCGACCACCGGGTGAAGAACAATCTCCAGGTGATCTCGTCGCTGATGCTCCTGAAGGCGCGGCGCACGCCCGAGGGCGAGGCGCGCGACGCGCTCCAGGGCATGGCCGAGCGGATCGGCGCCCTCTCGACGGCGCACCGGATGCTCTACTCCGAGGGCGACTGCACGCACTTCAACCTCGGCGACTTCGCGGCCGAGTTCCTGGCCGACATGAATGCCGGCCTGGACCCGGAGCGGCGCCGGGTGGAGGCCGACGTCGAGCCGATCGCGGTGGCCGCCGCGATGGCGGCGCCTCTCGCGCTGATGATCCACGAACTGACGGCCAACGCCCTGCGCCACGCCTTCCCGGGCGAGCGCGAGGGGCGCGTGTCGATCGTCGCCCGCCGCACCGAGGGCGGGATGCACATGACGATCCGCGACGACGGCGTCGGCGTCGGCGCGGCGGCCCCGAACCCGGCGGGGTTCGGGCGCAATCTCGTGGAGATGGTCGTCCGGCAGATGCGCGGGACCATCGCCTGGGCGGATGCCGGCCCGGGCACGACCGTCGAGATCGACATCCCGCTCCAGCAGCCGGCTTGAGAAATCGACGTGGAGGCATCAAGCTCGTCGGCCGCGGGGCCGGAGGACGAAGAGCGCATGGGGACCGGGAACGCCGCCGCGGACGCCGCCCTCCGCATCCTCGTGGTGGAGGACGAGGCCCTGATCGCCCTCGAGCTGGAATGCCTGCTGGACGATCTCGGGCACGTCACCGTCGGCGTCGCCGGCAACGCGACGGAGGCCATCGCGATGGGCCGGTCCACGGCGCCCGACGTCGCCCTCGTCGACATCCACCTCGTCGACGGCCCGACCGGCATCGACGTGGCCCGGGCGCTGTCGGCCGACCGGCGCACCACCGTGGTGTTCATGACCGCCAACGCCAAGCGCATCCCGGCCGATTTCGCCGGCGCGATCGGGGTGATCGCCAAGCCTTATTCCGAGCGCGTCGTGGCCAGCACCCTCGACTACGTGGCCGATCGCCGGGCCGGCCGCGACGGGCCGGCCTGCCCGGACGGTTTCTCGCCCGCGCCCGTCTGAGATTCTTCGGGTCAGGCCCCCGGCGCGCGGCCCACGGGTCTCAGCCCCGCGCCGCCCGCTCGCGCTTCAGCCGGTACAGCGCGTCCAGCGCCTCGCGCGGCGTCAGCGCGTCCGGGTCGATCCCGTCGAGCAGCGCGCCCAGCGGATCCTCCGGCGGCGGCTCCGGCGGCGGGGGTGGCGCGAGGGCCGCGAAGAGCGGCAGGTCGTCGATCCGGGCGCGGGCGGGACGGCCGCGCTCGGCCTTCTCCAGGCTCTTGAGGATCGCCCCGGCCCGGGTCACGACGCTGCCCGGGAGGCCGGCGAGCCGTGCCACCTGCAGCCCGTAGCTGCGCTCGGCGACGCCCGGCACGACCTCGTGCAGGAACACGACGCCGTCCCGGTGCTCGGCCACCTTCAGGGTGGCGTTCTCCAGCCGCGCCAGCCGGTCGCCCAGCGCCGTCAGCTCGTGGAAATGCGTGGCGAACAGCGCCCGGCAGGCATTCACCTCGTGGAGGTGCTCCAGGCAGGCCCAGGCGATCGACAGGCCGTCGAAGGTCGCGGTGCCGCGGCCGATCTCGTCCAGGATCACCAGGGAGCGCCGGGTCGCCTGGTTGAGGATCGCCGCGGTCTCGACCATCTCGACCATGAAGGTCGATTGCCCCCGGGCGAGATCGTCAGCGGCGCCGACGCGGGAGAACAGCCGGTCGACCCGGCCGATCCGCGCCTCCGCGGCCGGCACGAAGGCGCCGATCTGGGCGAGCACCGCGATCAGCGCGTTCTGGCGCAGGAAGGTCGACTTGCCGCCCATGTTGGGGCCGGTGATCAGGCGGATCCGGCCGCGCGTGTCGCCGGACAGGTCGCAGTCGTTGGCGATGAACGGCTCGCCGGCCCGGCGCAGGGCCGCCTCGACCACCGGGTGGCGGCCGCCGACCACGACGAAGCTGAGCGAGTCGTCGACCACGGGACGCCGCCAGTCGAGCTCGACGGCGAGTTCCGCGTGGCTCGCCGCTACGTCGAGCCCGGCCAGCGCCTCGGCCACCTCGGCGACGGGCTCGGCCTGGGCCAGCACGCGGGCCGCGAGGTCGTCGAAGACGGCGGCCTCCAGGGCCAGGGCCCGGTCGGAGGCGCCCGAGATCTTCGATTCGAGCTCGCCCAGCTCGACGCTGGTGAAGCGCATCGCGTCCACCATGGTCTGGCGATGGACGAACTCGCTCTGCAGGCCCTTCAGGCAGGCCTCGCCGACCGATTGCGGGACCTCGATGAAGTAGCCAAGCAGGTTGTTGTGCTTGATCCGCAGGGTCCGGCAGCCGGTCTGCTCGGCGTAGCGCGCCTGAAGGGCCGCGATCACCTTGCGGGAATCCTGTCCGAGGGTCCGCGCCTCGTCGATCTCCGGGTGGTAGCCCGTGCGGACGAAGCCGCCGTCGCGCCGGCTCAGGGGCAGCTCGTCGGCGAGCGCCGCCGCCAGGGTCGCGATGAGCGCCCGGTCGGCCTCGGCCAGATGCTCGGCCAGCCGGGCGAGTTCCGCCGGGAGGCCGTTCATGGCGGCGAGGCGCGCGCCGAGATCCGCCGCGACCGCGAGGCCGTCTCGGATGGCCGCGAGGTCCCGAGGACCCGCGCGACCGAGCCCCGTCCGCGAGAGCGCCCGCGCGAGGTCGGGCGCGCGGGCCAGGGCGTCGCGCAGGAAGCCGCGCAGGCGCGCGTCCTCCACCAGATACGCCACCGCGGCGTGCCGCCGGGCGATGGCGTCGAGATGGGTCAACGGGCCCGCGAGGTGCTCGGCGAGCAGCCGCGCCCCGTTCGCCGTCACGGTCCGGTCGATCGTGGCGAGGAGGCTCCCGGCGCGCTCCCCCGACAGGGTGCGGGTGAGTTCGAGGTTGGTCCGCGTCGCCGCGTCGATCGCCAGGGTGGCGCCGCCATCCTCGCGGGTCGGAACCGCCAGGGGCGGACGGGCCGCGAGCTGCGTCCGGGCGATGTAGAGCAGCGCCGCCCCGGCGGCCGCGATCTCGGCCCGGGTGAACTGGCCGAACCCCTCCAGGGTGGAGACCCCGTACTGCTCGCGCAGGCGCCGCTCGGCGGCCGCGGGCTCGAGCTCGGCCTGCGCGAGGGGCACGACGGCGGCGCGGCTCTCCTGCCAGAGCCGCGCGAGGGCCGGATCGGCGTGGATCGCCTCCGACAGGACGATCTCCCGCGGGTCGTGCCGGGCGATGGCGCCGGACAGGTCGCCGCCCGCGACCTCGCTGAGGGAGAAGCGGCCCGTGGAGATGTCCACCGCGGCGAGGCCGTAGGCGACCGCCCCCTCCCCCGTCTTCCGGCGGCCGATGGCCAGGAGGAGGTTGGCGCGGGCGGGGTCGAGGAGCCGGTCCTCGGTGATCGTGCCGGGGGTGACGAGCCGCACGACCTCGCGGCGGACCACGGATTTCGGCCCGCGCTTCTTGGCCTCGGCCGGATCCTCGGTCTGCTCGCACACCGCCACGCGGTGGCCGAGGGCGATGAGGCGGTTGAGATAGTCGTCGGACCGGTCGACCGGCACGCCGCACATCGGGATCTCGCCGCCCGCGTGCTTGCCGCGCTTCGTCAGGACGATGCCGAGGGCCCGGGACGCGATCTCGGCGTCCTCGAAGAACAGCTCGTAGAAGTCGCCCATCCGGTAGAACAGCAGGCAGTCCGGATTGGCGGCCTTGATCTCGATGTACTGCGCCATCATCGGCGTCGCGCCGGCCGGGTCCAGGCCGGGCGTGGGCGTCGTGTCGGCGGCGGGGCGGACGGCGGTTCTGGCCATGCCGCCTCTTAGCAGAGCGACGCCGGCGAATCAGGCCGGGCGAACCGATGCGCCTGGGGAGAAGGCGCCCGGACGCCGCATCGCCGGTGGATGGCGCCCGGATCCGCCACAGCCTGCGCGGGATCCGGGCGCGGTCGCGATGTCAGTAGCGCGGGCCGCCCGTGGTGTTGCCGAGCTGCTGCTGGTAGCCCGGGCGCGACGGGTTGCGGGCGTTCGGGTTGCCGTGGCGCATCGTGTTCATGCGCCGCATCCGGCGCTCGTGCCGGGTCGAGTGATGGCGGTGCATCCGGTGATGATGCATGCGGTGATGGCGATGCATCGCCACGGTCTCGACCATGTCGGATCCGGCGAAGCCGGGCTGCGCGATCGCGGGCGCGGCCTGCGACGCGACGGTTCCCGCCAGGAGGCCGCCGAAGACCACACCCGCGGTCAGGAAAGAACGAAAAGACATCGTGGAGTAGCTCCGATCAGCCCTCATGGGCCACCACCAAGTGACAAGTGCTCGTCATGTTCCGGAGCGGCGAGCGAAAAATAGTACGTGGCTTCCGAGAAGCGAACGGATTACCGCATCGCCCGACGCGCGTCCGCACGCGCCGGCGCGGAGACTTGCGAGATCCGGCCGTGCATTGAATATCGCTCTACAACTTGCCCGCGTGGACCGGCCCGCTTCCACGCGGGTGCAAGGCGGCTAGCGGAGGAACGCGCCGAGGTCGGCGTTGACCGCCTCGGGCTCCTCGTGGGCGAGCCAGTGGCTGGCCCGCTCGTACCAGCGGAGCCGGCCAGTGTCGCAGTACGCGAGGCTCGCCTCCGCCAAGCCGGGCTGCAGCGCCGTGTCCCGTCGCCCCCAGAGGATCAGCACCGGCACGCGCACCCGCGGCGGCCGCGCCCGGGGCAGCTGCACCAGGGCCCGGTACCAGTTCAGCATGCCGGTCATCGCGCCGGGCCGGAGCCACGCCGCGACGTAATGGTCGAGATCGGCCTGCGCGAAGGTGCCGGGCCGGCTGGAGGTCGTCAGCGCGCGCCGCAGGGCCCGGCCGCGATCCGCCGTGAGCAGCCGCTCGGGCAGGCGCGGGAGCTGGAAGAGGCCCACATAGGTGCTGCGCAGCCACTGACCGGGATGGCGGCGCATGTAGGCGCCGACGATCGCGGGATGCGGCGCGTTGAGGATCGCCAGCCGGTCGATCCGCTCGGGGTGGCGGCTCGCCACCCACCAAGCGACGAGGCCACCCCAGTCGTGGCCGACGAGCCGCACCGTGGGCGCGCCGTAGGCGTCGGCCAACGCCAGGACGTCGCCGGCCAGCCGGTCCAGGTGATAGGCGGCGATCTCCGCCGGCTTGTCGCTGAGGCCGTAGCCGCGCTGATCCGGCGCGATGATCCGCAGCCCCGCCTCGGCGAGCGGCCCGATCTGGTGGCGCCAGCCGTACCAGGATTCCGGGAAGCCGTGCAGCAGGATGGTCGGCGGCCCCGTCTCGGGACCCGCCTCGGCCACGTGCAGGCCGACCTCCGGCAGGGCGATCCGGCGAAACCTCACTCCCGCGACGGTCATCCTCGCGCGCGCTCCGTCATGTCCGGCTCCCCCGCGGCGGAGAACGCGCGCGTCCTCCGGTCCGATCCGTTCAGAAGCCGAGCGCGGCGCCGTCGCCGGCGTCCGGGGAGAGCTGGTCGCGCAGACGCTCTGGCGCGGTCCGCGTCCAGAGGCACAGCAGCACGAAGGCGGCGCCGTGCAGGAGGGCGTGCGGCCCGGAATGGTCGGCCGCGGCGCGCCGGTCCGGCGCGGAACCGGGCACGGCGCCGGTCGGGGTCTTGGCAGGATGGGTCATGGTTCCGGTCTCCCGATGACGTGTTACACCGGAGATCGTCGGCGGATGGTCCGGGTTACAGGGCCGCGGGCGCCGCGCGTGCGCCGCCGCACGCGGACATCTCAGCGCACCGGGTCAGCGGACCCGTTCAGCGCATCGGATCGAGCCAGCGCGCGAGGGTCCCGGTCGCGATGCCCGCGCGGGTCTCCCGGTAGCCGAGCTCCGCCGATTCCCGGAAGCGCGACCACGCCCGCAGGTCGATGCCGGAGAGCTGCGGCTTCAGCACGGCGGTCGCGTGGGCCGCCGCCATCAGGCTCTGCGCGTCGCTCGACACGGTGGCGGCGCGCAGGAGCAGCGGGGCCAGGCCCGGCATCGCCAGCGGCGAGCCGATCAGCCTGCGCATGAGCCGTCCGCTCCACCCGCGCCGCGGCATGTCCTGGAACGCCCGGTCGGTCCCGACATCGACGGCCAGGACCGGGCCGCGCTCCAGCTCGGCGGCGACGTCGGCCGGCAGGTTGTTCATCATGCCGCCGTCGACCAGGACGCCCTCGTCGCACAGCACGGGCGGCAGGAGGCCGGGGATCGCGATGCTGGCGCGCAGGGCCTTCGGCAGGTCGCCCGAGCGGTGCACCATGGTGTTGCCGGTCGTCAGGTTCGACGAGACGCAGAAGAACGGCAGCCAGAGGTCCTCGATGCGCACGCCGCCGTAGCGCGCCGCGAGGCCGGCATCGACCTTGGCGCCGCGGGTCAACGCGTGCAGCGGCAGCGTGTAGTCGTTGATCGGGTTGCTGGTGGCGAAGAACGCCTCGATCTGGGCCTGGATCTCCGCGACGCTCCAGCCCATGGCGAGGCTCGCCGCGATGATCGCGCCCATGCTGGTCCCGCCCACGAAGTCGGGCGCGCAGGACACCTCGTCGAGGGCCTTGAGCACCCCGAGATGGGCGAGCCCCCGCGCCCCGCCGCCGCCGAGGACGAGGCCGCGCGCCGACCCGCTGGCGAGCCGCGCGAGGCGATGCAGATCCCCCCGGTCGCCGTCCCGGACCTGGATGCGCATCGCCGCGGGCAGCGCGGCAACCTCCGGATGCAGGGCCTTCGGGCGCCGGGCCGCGGGGTCCTGGCGCACGACGAGGTCCATGCGGATCCAGTCGGAGCGCACCCGGTCGAGATAGGCCGCCGCGCCCGGCCGCGGCGGCGCGCCGGGCTCGGCGAGGAGCAGGACATGGTCGCCCCGCCGCTGGCTCTGCCGGCACCAGGGGCAGTCGATGTCGTGCGCCGCGAAGATCGTGCGCGCGTGGGCGCCCTCGAAGGCCTGGAACCACGCCTCGTCGGCGCCCTCCGGCCAGTCGGTGAGGCAGCCGGTCTTCCCGGGCAGCAGGGCGTCGAAGGCGGCGGCGAGCTGCCGCGCCACCCGCGCCGGATCGGGCCCCTCGGTCACGGCCAGGATCGTGAAGATCCGCGGTGCGTGGTGGACCGAGTGGCCGCCGTAGATCGCCCGCAGGCGGTCGGCGAGCATCCGGGCGAAGTAGAGGAGCGTGTGCGGGTGCTCGGCGATCACCGCCTCGAAGGCGTCGCGGGTGAGTTGCAGGAGGTGCGAATCGCGCAGCGCCATAACGGTCGCCGCCCGCGGGGCGTCCGACAGCAGGGCCATCTCGCCGAAGGTCTCGGGCGGCCGCAGGCGCGCGATCCGGGTCGGCCGCCCGGCATGGTCGCGGGCCGAGACGCCGACCGCGCCGGAGACCAGCGTGTACAGGGCGTCCCCGGTCTCGCCCTGCTCGAACAGGGTCCGGCCGCCCGGCACCGCCACAGGCTCCATCCGGGCCCGCACGGCCGCGATTGCCGGCGCGTCGAGGCCGGCGAGGAACGGGATCTCGGGGGCGCTCACGCCGGGACCGCCGCGTCGCTCGTCCCGCGCAGGCCTGCCGACGAACCCTGCCCCATCGTTCCGTTCCCGTCCCCGTGTCTTTCGACCACCATAGCGCATGGCGGCCGCCGGTACGCCCCGTGACCGCGGCCCGCATCTGAAACGCCGACGCCTTCGCGCGGCGGCGGCCATCCGCTACAGGCGGTGAAACACCGGAACCGGGAGGAACGCATGTCGGGGCTTGAGCGGATCGCGATCGTGACCGGGGCCGGGACGGGTGTCGGCAAGGCCGCCGCCCTGGCGCTCGCCGACGCCGGATGGCGCGTCGTTCTCTCGGGACGGCGTCAGGCTCCCCTCGAGGAGGTCGCCGCGCGGATCGGTCACGGGGCGGTGGCGGTCCCGACCGACGTGACCGATCCCGACTCGATCGCCGCCCTGTTCGCGCGCACCAAGGCGGAGTTCGGCCGGCTCGACCTGCTGTTCAACAATGCCGGGATCGGCGCTCCGGCGGTCCCGCTGGAGGATCTGCCCCTCGAGACCTGGCGGCAGGTGGTCGACACCAACCTCACGGCGCTGTTCCTGTGCACGCAGCACGCCTTCCGGATCATGCGCGACCAGGATCCCCGGGGCGGCCGGATCATCAACAACGGCTCGATCTCGGCCCACGCGCCCCGACCGAACTCCATCGCCTACACGGCGACCAAGCACGCCGTGACCGGGCTGACCAAGGCGACCTCCCTCGACGGCCGGGCCTACGACATCGCCTGCGGCCAGATCGATATCGGCAACGCCGACACGCCCATGGGCGGCAAGATGAAGGCCGGCGTCCCGCAGGCGGACGGCTCCCTGCGGGCCGAGGCGGTGATGGATCCGGACCATGTCGGTCAGGCCGTGCTGTCCATGGCGAGCCTGCCGCTGGAGGCCAACGTGCAGTTCATGACCATCATGGCCACCAAGATGCCGTTCGTCGGCCGCGGCTGAAACACCGCGGTTTCCGGGCCCGCGCGGCGACGCCGCGCTGAACTGCTTGGCGGTGCGGACACGGGATCCGGCCTGCCCGGATCCGATCGGGCGGACCGGTCGTCGCCGCCGTGCCGATCGGCCGGCCGCGCCCCGTGGCCCGCGCGACCCCATCGCGCCGACCGGCGATCGAACTCGGGCCTGAACCCGCGGCGCGCTCCACACACACACCTGAGACCGCGCCGCGAGACGGGGCGCCGCGCGTGCCGATTGACGGCCCCTTCTATAACTCATACAAATCGAATGCCCGAGCTTCGCAAGGTGCGGGCTTGGCCCTCGAAGAGGCTGCCGGCGGCGCCCGAATCGCGCCTCTGCCTGCCAACCCGGCCAAGCTTGCCGGATCGGCTCCCGCAGGGATCTTCGGACGGGCAGTGGATGGGTGTCGGCCATAGACTGGGTAAGTCCAACATCGCGTTGTAACTATAAAAAATAGTCAATCGACAATAACGGAAGCACGGACTCGCTTCGAGTGAAGTCGAAATCCGGCTGTGAAGCGGTAGGGGGGATTATGATCGCCAGGCAGACGGTTCTCAAATACATCCTGGGCCTGTCGCTCCTCGGCGTGTCCGCCGCGACATCCGCGCAGGCGGCCGGCGGGGATCCGATCGGGGTCGCCATGCCGACCAAGTCGTCGCAGCGCTGGATCGACGACGGCAACAACATCGTCAGACTTCTGAAGGCCAAGGGCTACAAGCCGGATCTGCAATACGCGGACGACGACATCCCGACCCAGCTCGCCCAGATCGAGAACATGCTCACCACCGGCGTGAAGATCCTGGTGATCGCTTCCATCGACGGCACGACCCTCAGCGATGTGCTGACGAAAGCGAGCGAGCGCGGCGTCAGGGTCATCGCCTACGACCGGCTCATCCGGGGGACGCCGAACGTCGATTACTACGCCACCTTCGACAACTACAAGGTCGGCGTTCAGCAGGCGACATCCATCGTCGACGCCCTCGGCCTGAAGGACGGGAAGGGGCCCTTCAACATCGAACTGTTCGGCGGTTCGCCCGACGACAATAACGCATACTTTTTCCACGACGGCGCCCTGTCGGTGCTGAAGCCCTACCTCGACGCGAAGAGGCTCGTTGTGCGCTCGGGCCAGTTCGGCATGGACAAGGTGTCCACCCTGCGCTGGGACGCCGCGACCGCCCAGGCGCGGATGGATAACCTGCTCTCGGCCTATTACGGCAACGCCCATCTGGATGCCGTGCTCTCGCCCTACGACGGCATCTCGACGGCGATCCTCTCGTCGGTGAAGAGCGTGGGCTACGGGTCGGGCGGCGTGAAGCTGCCGGTGATCAGCGGCCAGGACGCCGAGCTGCAATCGGTCAAGTCGATCATCGCCGGTGAGCAGACGGCGACGATCTTCAAGGACACCCGGGACCTGGCCAAGGTGACGGTGGCGATGATCGACGCCATCGAGGCGGGCCGACAGCCCGAGGTCAACGACGCGAAGACCTACGACAACGGCAAGAAGATCGTCCCGTCCTACCTGCTCACGCCGGTGATCGTCACCCGGGCCAACTGGAAGCCGGCCCTGATCGACACGGGCTACTACACGCTCGACCAGCTCAAGTGACCGATGCCGGGGCGGAGCCCGGTCGCTCCGCCCGATCCGATCCCCGCCGCGACGGCTGTCGCGCGGGCCGAACGTGCAGTCCGAGCTGGTAGGCGCCGCATGCAGCCCGTTCTCGAAATGCGGGGAATCACCAAGACCTTCCCCGGCGTGAAGGCCCTCTCCGACGTCAACCTGACGGTCGAGCCAGCCGAGATCCTCGCCCTGGTCGGCGAGAACGGCGCGGGGAAGTCGACGCTGATGAAGGTGCTGAGCGGCGTGTATCCCTACGGGTCGTACACGGGCGACATCGCCTACGAGGGGCGGCCGGGCCGCTTCCGGGACATCACGGACAGCGAGCGCCTCGGCATCGTGATCATCCACCAGGAACTCGCCCTGGTGCCGTACCTGTCGATCGCCGAGAACATTTTCCTCGGCAACGAGCCGGCCCGGTTCGGGGTCATCGACCGGGATCGTGTCCAGGCCCGCGCCCGCGCACTGATGGCGATGGTGGGGCTCGACGAGAGCCCCGACACCCTCGTCACCCATCTCGGGGTCGGCAAGCAGCAGCTCGTGGAGATCGCCAAGGCGCTCTCCAAGGAGGTGAAGCTCCTGATCCTCGACGAGCCGACCGCGTCGTTGAGCGAGACCGACAGCGAGGCCCTGCTGCAGCTCCTGCTGCGCTTCAAGGCGCAGGGCATCGCCTCGATCCTGATCTCCCACAAGCTGAACGAGATCGCCAAGGTGGCCGACCGGATCACGGTCCTGCGCGACGGCAGCACCGTCGAGACCCTCGACTGCCGCGGCGGCGCGATCGACGAGGACCGCATCATCCGGGCGATGGTCGGCCGCACGCTGGAGAGCCGCTACCCGGTCCGCACGCCGCGGATCGGCGCGGTGCTGATGGAGGTGCGCGACTGGACGGTCCACCACCCCGTCCACGCCGACCGGGCGGTGGTGCGCGACGTCGACCTGAGCCTGCGCCGGGGCGAGATCGTCGGGATTGCGGGCCTGATGGGCTCGGGCCGGACCGAGCTCGCCATGAGCCTCTTCGGCCGGTCCTACGGCCGGGACATCCGGGGCACGGTCCGGATCGAGGGTGTCGAGGTCGACGTCTCGACGATCGACCGGGCGATCGCGGCCGGCCTCGCCTACGTCACCGAGGATCGCAAGCAGCTCGGGCTCGTGCTGGGCGAGGACATCGCCCGGAACACCACCCTGGCGAACCTGCCCGGGATCTCCACCGCCGCGGTGATCGACGAGGCGGCCGAGCACCGGGTCGCGACCGGCTACCGCACCAAGATGCGCATCCGCTCCGTCGGGGTGACGCAGCAGACCGTGAACCTGTCGGGCGGCAACCAGCAGAAGGTCGTGCTGAGCAAGTGGCTGTTCACCCGGCCCAAGGTGCTGATCCTCGACGAGCCGACCCGCGGCATCGATGTCGGCGCGAAGTACGAGATCTACAGCATCATCAACGAGCTGGCCGAGGACGGCCGCGGCGTCCTCCTGATCTCCTCGGAGATGCCGGAACTGCTCGGCCTCTGCGACCGCATCTACGTGATGAACGAGGGGCGCTTCGTGGGCGAATTCGACCGCGCCGAGGCCAGCCAGGAAGCGATCATGCGCGCGATCATGCGCTCCAGGGGGCCGAACGGATGACCGACATCACAGTGAGCAAGTCCGTGAGCCCCGGCCACGACATCGTCCCGGCGGGTGCGGCCGGGGTCCGGCGCGGCCGCCTGCCGATGGCGCCGCTGCGCGCCTACGGGCTCGTCGTCGCGCTGGCGGCGATCACGCTGTTCTTCGAGGTCGCGACGGGCGGCGTCCTGTTCCAGCCGCTGAACCTGACCAACCTGATCCTCCAGAACAGCTACGTCGTCGTGATGGCGCTCGGGATGCTGCTGGTCATCGTGGCCGGGCATATCGACCTGTCGGTCGGCTCGGTGGTCGGTTTCGTGGGGGCGCTCGCCGCCCTGCTGATGGTCCGCTTCCACGTCGACCCGTTCTCGGCGGCCCTCCTGTGCCTCGCGATGGGCGCGGTCATCGGCGGTCTGCAGGGCTACTTCGTGGCCTACCTCGCCATCCCGAGCTTCATCGTCACCCTGGCCGGCATGATGGTGTTCCGCGGCCTGACGCAGGTGCTGCTGCAGGGGGCCTCCATCGGACCGTTCCCGGAGGTGTTCCAGCTCCTCGCCAAGGGCTTCCTCGTCAACGGCGCCGGACCCTGGACCGCCGTCCTGATCGCCGCCGCGCTGGTCGCGACGCTGACCGGGCTGAACTGGCGACGGCGGCAGGCGCGGCTGCGGAACGGGAGCCCGGCCGAGTCCCCGGCGGCGTTCATCGGCCGCAACGGCGTGACCGCCATCCTGATCCTGGCCTTCGCCTGGCAGATGAGCGCGTACCGGGGCCTGCCCAACGTGCTCCTCGTGCTGCTGGCGCTGGTGACGCTCTACGGCTTCGTGACGACGCGGACGACGATCGGGCGCCGGATCTACGCGCTGGGCGGGAACATCAAGGCCGCGCGCCTCTCGGGCATCAAGACCGAGCGGCTGACCTTCCTGACCTTCGCCAACATGGGCGCGCTGGCGGGCCTCGCCGGCATGATCTTCGTCGCCCGGCTCAACACCGCGAACTCGAAGGCCGGCGTCGGCATGGAGCTCGACGTGATCGCGGCCTGCTTCATCGGCGGCGCCTCGGCGGCGGGCGGCATCGGCAAGGTCTCGGGCGTCGTGATCGGCGCCTTCATCATCGGCATCATGAACAACGGCATGTCGATCCTGGGGATCGGCGTCGACTGGCAGCAGGTGATCAAGGGCGTCGTCCTGCTCGCCGCCGTGTGCCTCGACGTCCACAACAAGACCAACCGGCTCTGACCGGCGCCGCGCGCTCCGCGGCCCCGCCTCGGATGGCCCCGATCGGGACGGCGCGGGTCCGCCTCGCGGAGGGTTTCGATCCGGCGGTGCCGCGATCGCTTGTGGCGTGCCTCGCGTGGTCGTGGCGCAGTGTTCGCGGAGGTCGGGCCGCCGGGCCCGGCCCGGCCGCCCGAGGCGGCGGCCGGGTTTCCCCCGCCCGGCGCGATCAGGTCTTGCGGGCGACCGTGAAGCGGGCGGCGTCGCGCAGGACGCGGGCGCCCTCCCCCCAGGACGACACCGCGTCCTCGCAGACGCCGACGAGGCGGTCGCACTCGGCGCGGGCCCCGTCGATGCCGAGACGGTCGACGAGCGTCGCCTTGCCGGCATCCTTGTCCTTGCCGGTGGCCTTGCCCATGGCCTCGGGCGAGGCCTCCCGGTCGAGGATGTCGTCGGCGATCTGGAAGGCCTGCCCCAGGGCGAGGCCGTAGCGCAGGAGTGCGGCCTGCTGGTCCTTGTCGGCACCGCCGACGATCGCGCCGGCCTCCACCGAGAAGGCCAGGATCGCGCCGGTCTTCATCGCCTGCATCCGCAGGGTGTCGTCCACGTCCATGTTGGCCGCGCCGAACCGACCCTCGGCGGTGAGGTCGAGGAGCTGGCCGCCGACCATGCCGCCGAGGCCCGAGGCGCGGGCGAGGCCGAGCACGAGGTCGGCGCGGATGCGCGCATCCGGCTGCCAGGTCGGGTCGGCCACGATCTCGAAGGCCAGCGTCTGCAGGGCGTCGCCGACGAGGATGGCGGTGGCCTCGTCGTAGGCCTTGTGGACCGTGGGCTTGCCGCGGCGCATGTCGTCGTCGTCCATCGCCGGCAGGTCGTCGTGGACGAGGCTGTAGCAGTGGACCAGCTCGACGCCGGCGCCGGCCGCCAGCGCGGCGGCCTCGGAGCCGCCGAGCATCCGGGCGGTCTCGATGGCCAGGAACGGCCGGAGACGCTTGCCGCCGCCGAGCACGGCGTGCCGCATGGCCTCCATCAGGCGGGGCGGCCGGGCGATCTCGCCGGCGCCGACCGCGGGGCCGAGCCGCTCGACCAGGAAGGTCTCGACCGTGCCGGCGACCTCCGTCAACCTGTGGGTAAAATCGGCGGCCGGCGTGACTGCCTTGACCGAACCGGTCGGTGCCTGCGTTGAGGGGGTCGGGGTCATCGGGCTTACGTCCGGTCCTGGCCTTGCGAAAACCAATCGGGTGTCAGTTGGGCGGGGACGGACTCACGGTGGACGGGGCTCGACGCAGGCGGGAGACGGCAGGTCGCGACCTCCCGCTCGCGCGCCTGCGCCGTTCCCGTCGCGTCCGACAGCTTGTGGGAGCGCTGCTGCTGCTCCCCGCCGTCGGGTTCGTCCTCGCGCTGACGTTGGCGCTCGTCTATAGCGCGGTGATGCCGCCGTCGACCCTGATGCTGGGACGGTGGTTGATGCTTCAGCCGGTGAGTCGGGATCCGGTCTCGCTCTCCGCCATCGCGCCGGCCCTGCCCCAGGCCGTGATCGCCTCGGAGGATCAGCGCTTCTGCCTGGATCACGGGGTCGATTTCGGCGCGATCCGCGACGTGGTCGAGGACGAGGATTCCCCGAGCCGCGGCGCCTCCACGATCGCCATGCAGACGGTGAAGAACGTCTTCCTGTGGCCCGGCCGCTCCTACATCCGGAAGGCCATCGAGATCCCGCTGGCGCTGGCGCTCGACACGCTCTGGGGCAAGCGCCGGATGATGGAGATCTACCTCAACGTCGCCGAGTGGGGCGACGGGATCTACGGCGCGCAGGCCGCGAGCCGGCACTGGTTCGGCAAGGACGCGAGCCGGCTGACCCGCAACGAGGCCGCCCTGCTCGCCGCCGTGCTGCCGAACCCGATCACCCGCAGCGCCGGCCGGCCCTCCCCCGGGGTGCGCCGCCGGGCCGCGCGGATCCAGGCGATGATGGGACAGATCGACGGCCTCACGGGCTGCTTGCGGCGGTAGCAGGGGGCGACTCGCCTCTGTAAGACGGGCCTTCCAAGCGTGAGAGCCGGGACCGATACACGATGAGCGATGCCGTCTACGACCTGAGCCTGGAGCGCATCGCCCTGATCCGCCGGATGGTCGTCGCCTGGGACGGCGCCGAGCCGGGGGCGCCGACCATCCACCCGGCCGCCCCCTATGGCAGCCTCGACCGCGACGGCGACATCGCCAACGTCACCGGCGACGACGAGGGCGCCGAGGAGGAGCACCGGTCGCTCGAGGACGGCCTCGCCGTCTTCGTCCAGAACGGGCAGCTGAAGCCGGGCCGGTACCAGTACCACAACGGTCTGGCCAAACTCGATCCGGGCGCCGTGGGCGACGTCTTCCGGGACGCGGCCACCGGCGAGACCCCGGACCTGATCACCTTCGCGGTGACGCCCGAGCACCTCGCGCTGATCCCGCAGCTGAATATCGGGTGGAACGCCGAGCAGGGGGTGCCGCGCGTCGACCCGGAGCGGCCCTACGGCGCGGACGGCGCCTACACCGCGGCGATGAAGCGCCTTCTCGCCGCCGTGCCGGGCGCGGCCGCGAACGACGACGAGGACGCGGAGACGCGGCTCGTGCGCCTCCATCGCGAATTGCAGCCGGCCCTGCAGATCTTCCTGCGCTACGCCGATCTCGGGCCCGGCGACTTCCGTCGGGCCGCCGAGCGCTGGCTCCCCGCCTGACGGCTACCTCCGGTCGCGGCCGCCCGCGCGGCGGCGACCGGCACCGGGCTCAGCCCTCGCGCTTCTTGCGCTGGGCCAGGGTGCGCAGGCGCAGGGCGTTGAGCTTGATGAAACCCGCCGCGTCGCGGTGATCGTAGGCGACGGCGCCCTCCTCGAAGGTCACGAGGTCCTGGTCGTAGAGCGAGTGCGGGCTCTCGCGGCCGATCACGTGGACGCCGCCCTTGTAGAGCTTCAGCCGCACCGTGCCGGTGACCTTCTCCTGGCTCTTGTCGATCAGGGCCTGGATCATCTCGCGCTCCGGCGAGAACCAGAAGCCGTTGTAGATGAGCTCGGCGTATTGCGGCATGAGCTGGTCCTTCAGGTGCGCGGCACCCCGGTCCAGCGTGATCGACTCGATGGCGCGGTGCGCCGGCAGCAGGATCGTGCCGCCAGGCGTCTCGTACATGCCGCGGCTCTTCATGCCGACGAAGCGGTTCTCCACCAGGTCGAGCCGGCCGATGCCGTTGGCGCGGCCGAGCTCGTTGAGCTTGGTCAGCAGGCTCGCGGGCGACAGAGCCTCGCCGTCGATCGAGACGGCGTCGCCGCGCTCGAACCCGATCGTGATGACCGTCGGCTGGTCGGGCGCCTCCTCGGGGGAGAGGGTGCGCGAGTAGACGTAGTCCGGCACCTCGACGGCCGGATCCTCCAGCACCTTGCCCTCCGAGGAGGCGTGCAGGAGGTTGGCGTCTACCGAGAACGGGCTCTCGCCGCGCTTGTCCTTGGCGATCGGGATCTGGTGCTGCTCGGCGAAGGCGATGAGCTGCTCGCGCGAGCGCAGGTCCCACTCGCGCCAGGGCGCGATCACCGTGACGTCGGGCTTCAGCGCGTAGTAGCCGAGCTCGAACCGGACCTGATCGTTCCCCTTGCCGGTGGCGCCGTGGCAGACCGCGTCGGCGCCGACGCGCTCGGCGATCTCGATCTGCTTCTTGGCGATCAGCGGCCGGGCGATCGAGGTGCCGAGCAGGTAGACGCCCTCGTAGACAGCGTTCGCCCGGAACATCGGGAAGACGTAGTCGCGGACGAATTCCTCGCGCAGGTCCTCGATGTAGATGTTCTCGGGCTTGATGCCGAGCAGCTCCGCCTTGCGGCGCGCGGGCTCCAGCTCCTCGCCCTGGCCGAGATCGGCCGTGAAGGTGACGACCTCGCAGCCGTAGGTGGTCTGCAGCCACTTCAGGATGATCGATGTGTCGAGGCCGCCGGAATAGGCCAGCACGACCTTCTTCACGGGGCTCTTCGCGGGAACGGACATGGGACTTCCGGAACTGGGCGAGGGATCTGGCTCGGCGTTTGCGGCTTATCGCGGGTGTCACCGGCCTGCAACCGGCGCGCCGCCTCGCGCGTAGCCGAGATGCCGGAGGATCGGCCGCGTTTCGCCTCACGACGGCCTTGCGGTTGTGTCAGAAACGGCGCGGGCGTTGCAGGTCGTCATCGCCGCGAGAGTGCATCGGAGAAGCGAAGTCTATGGCGCGCCAGCCAATTCTGGAGTTCTGGTACGAATTCGCCTCCACCTACTCCTACCTCGCGGCCATGCGCGTCGAGGCCGCCGCCGCCGAGGCGGACGTGGCGATCCGGTGGCGCCCCTTCCTGGTCGGGCCGCTCTTCGCCGCGCAGGGCTGGACCACCTCACCGTTCAATCTCTACGCGGCCAAGGGCAAGAACATGTGGCGCGACGTCGAGCGCGAGGCCGCCAGCCTCGGCCTGCCGCCGGTGACGCGCCCCGCCCAGTTCCCGCAGAACAGCCTCAGCGCGGTGCGGGTCGCGATCCTCGGCCAGGACCAGCCCTGGCTGGTGCCGTTCTCGAAGGCGGTCTTCACCGCGAGCTTCGCCGAGGGCCGCTCGATCGCGGAACCGGCGGCCGTCGCGGAGATCCTCGATTCGCTCGGGCTCGACGGCACACAGACCGTGCGGGCCGCCGCCGCCGAGGCCAACAAGACGAAGCTGCGGGTCAGCGTCGAGGAGGCGCGCTCCCGCGGGATCTACGGGGCGCCGACGTTCCTGGCCGACGACGGCGAGCTGTTCTGGGGCAACGACCGGCTCGAGCAGGCCCTGGCCTGGGCGACCGGCGACCGGCCGAAGGGGCTGCGCTAGGCCGCGCCCGCCGCGCGGTAGCGCGACGTTCACGGCCGCTCGGCCATGAAACCGACTCGACCCCCTGGTTCTGGTCCGGCTCCGCTTCGGCGCGGCCGGAGCGGGACAGCGATGCCCCGGACGAGTCCCATGCCTGTTTCGAAGCCTGTCTCGCGACGCCTCCTGCTCGCCGCAGCCGCCACCTTCGGTGCCGGCCTGACCAGCGCCTCCGCGCAATCCTACGGCCAGCGGGTCGCGGTGACGGGCGACGACGGGCGCGCGGTGGCGAACTCGATCCTGCCGGGCGAGATCACCGGGCAGATCCCGGCCCTGCGCGGCGTGACCTATGTCGGGCCGCGGGATGCCGGCACCACGCTCTACGAGTTCTTCGACTTCAACTGCCCGTACTGCCGGAAGGCGGCCGCCGACGTGGTTGCCCTGCACGACAGCGATCCGGAGCTGCGGATCGGGCTTGTCCACAACCCGATCCTGTCGCCGCAATCCGCCCAGGCCGCCAAGGTGATGCTCGCGGTGCAGCGCAAGCTCGGCTCCGAGGCGGCGTGGCGCTTCTACCAGACGCTGCTGGGCAAGCCCGGCCGCATCGACGGGCCCGGCGCGCTCGCCGTCGCCGCCACGATGGGGATCCCGCAGGCGGAGGTCGAGGAGATCGCCGACAGCGAGGAGGTGCGCGCGGCGCTGAAGAGCCAGATGCGGATGGCCGCGGATCTCGGCCTCTACGCGACGCCGTCCTACGTGATCGGCAACAGCGGGATCCTCGGGCATCCCGGCGCCGGCGCCATGGCCAAGATGATCGCGAGCGTGCGGCGCTGCGACCGGCTCGCCTGCTGACGCGGGACCCGCGTCACACTTCCGCCGTCCTGACGCGCAGCGACGCGCGCCTGCCGTGTTGCGCGCGGCCATGCTGGCATGCTAGGCGGTCGCCGCGCCGCGAGGACAGTTCTCGACCTGTCCGTTGCCGGCGCGATCCCACGTCCCGAACGGTCTCGCACCGCGCTCCAGCCGGAGCGCGCGGAGCGGACGGGCAACCAGAGAAGAGAGCGACGGGTGGCGCAGAACGGTTCCGAGGCTGGTCCCCTGGTCGCAGGCGTGGCGGGCCGGTACGCTTCCGCCCTGTTCGAGCTCGCGCGCGACGAGCGCCAGGTCGACGCGGTCGCCGAGTCTCTCGATCAATTCGACACGCTGCTGAAGGAGAGCGCGGATCTCCGCCGCCTCGTCCGCAGCCCGGTCTTCAGCGCCGAGGAGCAGGCGGCCGCCATCGGCGCCGTGCTCGACAAGGCGGGCATCGGCGGCCTCGCCGGCAATTTCATCCGCCTCGCGGCCTCGAACCGCCGGCTCTTCGCCCTGCCCGACATGATCGACGCGTTCCGGACCCTGGTCCAGGACTCGAAGGGCATCGTGCGCGCCCAGGTCCGGGTGGCCGAGAAGCCCTCCGACGCGGTGGTCGAGGAGATCAAGGCGTCGCTGCGCGACATCGCCAAGGCCGATGTCGCCGTCGACCTCGTGGTCGACCCCAGCCTGATCGGCGGCCTCGTCGTGAAGATGGGCTCGCGCATGGTCGACGCCTCCCTCAAGACCAAGCTCAACGGTATCCGCCTCGCGATGCGGGCCGCGCGGTAAGCGCCCCCATCCGACCCGAACACGCATAGACGCATCAGCGACAGAGGCCCGAGTATGGACATCCGCGCCGCCGAGATCTCCGCGATCCTGAAAGAGCAGATCAAGAACTTCGGCGAGGAGGCCGAGGTCTCCGAGGTCGGGCAGGTCCTGTCCGTCGGCGACGGCATCGCCCGCGCCTACGGCCTCGACAACGTCCAGGCCGGCGAGATGGTCGAGTTCGAGTCGGGCGTGCGCGGCATGGCCCTGAACCTCGAGCAGGACAACGTCGGCATCGTGATCTTCGGCTCCGACCGCGAGATCAAGGAAGGCCAGACCGTCAAGCGGACCGGCGCCATCGTGGACGTGCCGGTCGGCAAGGGCCTGCTCGGCCGCGTCGTCGACGCCCTCGGCAACCCGATCGACGGCAAGGGCCCGATCGTCTCCACCGAGCGTCGCCGCGTCGACGTCAAGGCTCCGGGCATCATCCCGCGCAAGTCGGTGCACGAGCCGATGGCGACGGGCCTCAAGGCGATCGACGCCCTGATCCCGGTGGGCCGCGGCCAGCGCGAGCTGATCATCGGCGACCGCCAGACCGGCAAGACTGCCATCGCCCTCGACACGATCCTGAACCAGAAGCCGGGCCACGCCGCCGGTGGCGACGAGAAGGCCAAGCTCTTCTGCATCTACGTCGCCATCGGCCAGAAGCGCTCGACGGTGGCCCAGTTCGTGAAGGTCCTGGAGGACCAGGGCGCGCTGGAGTACTCCATCGTCATCGCCGCCACGGCGTCCGACGCGGCCCCGATGCAGTTCATCGCGCCATTCGCCGGCTGCGCCATGGGCGAGTACTTCCGCGACAACGGCATGCACGCCGTGATCGTGTACGACGATCTCTCCAAGCAGGCCGTGGCCTACCGCCAGATGTCGCTGCTGCTGCGCCGCCCGCCGGGCCGCGAGGCGTATCCGGGCGACGTGTTCTACCTCCACAGCCGCCTGCTCGAGCGCGCCGCCAAGATGGGCGACGCCGCCGGCAACGGCTCGCTGACCGCGCTGCCGGTCATCGAGACCCAGGCCAACGACGTCTCGGCCTACATCCCGACCAACGTGATCTCGATCACCGACGGCCAGATCTTCCTCGAGACCGACCTGTTCTACCAGGGCATCCGCCCGGCGGTAAACGTCGGCCTCTCGGTGTCGCGGGTGGGCTCCTCGGCCCAGACCAAGGCGATGAAGAAGGTCGCCGGCAAGATCAAGGGCGAGCTCGCGCAGTACCGCGAGATGGCCGCCTTCGCGCAGTTCGGCTCGGATCTCGACGCCTCCACCCAGGCCCTCCTGAACCGCGGCTCGCGGCTCACCGAGCTCCTGAAGCAGCCGCAGTTCTCGCCACTGAAGATGGAAGAGCAGGTCGCGGTGATCTACGCCGGCGTGAACGGCTACCTCGACAAGATGCCGGTGACCAAGGTCCGCCCGTTCGAGGACGCGCTGCTCTCGACCCTGCGCTCCAAGCACAAGGACCTGCTCGACTCGATCGCCGCCTCCAAGGACCTGTCGGACGAGAACGCCGGCAAGCTGAAGAGCGTCGTCGAGAGCGTCGCCAAGTCGATCGGCTGATGTGAGGCCCCTCCCCTCGGGGAGGGATCTTGGGTGGTGCGGGGGGATCCCGGTCCCCGCCGCACCGCCCGAACTTCCGGCTCCTTCCCGCCGAGGGAAGGAGAGGCCCATAGAACGGACCTGGACCTCACCCGATGGCGAGTTTGAAGGACCTGCGCAACCGCATCACCTCGGTGAAGGCGACGCAGAAGATTACCAAGGCCATGCAGATGGTCGCCGCCGCCAAGCTGCGCCGGGCGCAGATGGCCGCCGAGGCGGGCCGTCCCTACGCCGAGAAGATGTCGGCGGTGCTCGGCAACCTCGCGGGCAACCTCGTCGGCGGCGTCGGCGCCCCGCGGCTTCTGTCCGGGACCGGCTCCGAGCAGACGCACCTGCTCGTGGTGTGCACCGGCGACCGCGGCCTCGCCGGCGCGTTCAACTCGTCGATTGTCCGCCTCGCGGTGCGCGAGCACGCCCAGAAGCTCGCCGCCGAGGGCAAGACCGTCAAGATCATGACGGTCGGCAAGAAGGGCCTCGACGCGCTGCGCCGGCAGTACCGCGACCAGATCGTCGAGAGCATGGATATCCGCGGCAACCGCCCGGTGGATTACGAGTTCGCCGCCTCGATCGCCGACAAGATTCTGACCCGCTTCGAGAGCGGCGAGTTCGACGTCGCGACCCTGTTCTACTCCGAGTTCCGCTCGGTCATCTCGCAGATCCCGACCGCGCAGCGCCTGATCCCCGCGGAGCTGCCGGCGGTCGACACGACCGCGAAGGCGGCCGCCGGCAACGCCGCCCTGGAATTCGAGCCGTCCGAGGAGGCGATCCTCGAGACGCTGCTGCCGAAGAACCTGACGGTGCAGATCTACCGGGCGCTCTTGGAGAACGCCGCCTCCGAGCAGGGCGCGCGCATGAGCGCCATGGACTCGGCGACCCGCAACGCGGGCGAGATGATCAAGAAGCAGACGCTGATCTACAACCGGACGCGTCAGGCCATGATCACCAAGGAACTCATCGAGATCATCTCGGGTGCGGAAGCCCTCTGAGGCACCGCGACCCGACCGCACAGCTTGAAGGGTAGGTTAACGATGGCGAACACCGCACTCCCCGGCACCGGCTCCAACAAGGTCGGCAAGATCACCCAGGTCATCGGCCCCGTGGTCGACGTGCAGTTCGAGGGCCACCTGCCCGAGATCCTGAACGCGCTGGAGACCAAGAACAACGGCGCCCGCCTCGTTCTCGAGGTTGCCCAGCAGCTCGGCGAGAACACCGTCCGCTGCATCGCCATGGACACGTCCGAGGGCCTGACCCGCGGCCAGGAGTGCACCGACACCGGCGAGCCGATCAAGGTTCCGGTCGGCATGAACACGCTCGGCCGCATCATGAACGTCATCGGCGAGCCGATCGACGAGGCCGGCCCGGTCCAGGCCGACACGTTCCGCGCCATCCACCAGCCGGCCCCCTCCTACGCCGAGCAATCGACCGAGGCCCAGATCCTCGTGACCGGCATCAAGGTGGTGGACCTGCTCGCCCCCTACGCGAAGGGCGGCAAGATCGGCCTGTTCGGCGGCGCCGGCGTCGGCAAGACCGTGCTGATCATGGAGCTGATCAACAATATCGCCAAGGTGCACTCGGGCTACTCGGTGTTCGCCGGCGTGGGTGAGCGCACCCGCGAGGGCAACGATCTCTACCACGAGATGATCGAGTCCAAGGTGAACGTCGACCCGAAGGAGCACGGCTCCGCCGAGGGTTCGAAGTGCGCCCTGGTCTACGGCCAGATGAACGAGTCGCCGGGCGCCCGCTCGCGCGTCGCCCTGACCGGCCTCACGATCGCCGAGCAGTTCCGCGACGACGGCCAGGACGTGCTGTTCTTCGTCGACAACATCTTCCGCTTCACGCAGGCGGGCTCCGAGGTGTCGGCGCTCCTCGGCCGCATCCCCTCGGCGGTGGGCTACCAGCCGACGCTCGCCACCGACATGGGCGCCCTCCAAGAGCGCATCACGACCACGACCAAGGGCTCGATCACCTCGGTGCAGGCCATCTACGTTCCGGCCGACGACCTGACCGACCCGGCGCCCGCCGCCTCGTTCGCCCACCTCGACGCCACGACCGTGCTGTCGCGCTCGATCGCCGAGAAGGGCATCTACCCGGCGGTGGACCCGCTGGACTCGACCTCGCGCATGCTGTCGCCGGCGATCCTCGGCGAGGAGCACTACGATGTCGCCCGCCGCGTCCAGCAGACCCTGCAGCGCTACAAGGCTCTCCAGGACATCATCGCGATCCTGGGCATGGACGAGCTGTCCGAGGAGGACAAGCTGACCGTGGCCCGCGCCCGCAAGATCGAGCGCTTCTTCTCGCAGCCCTTCTCGGTGGCCGAGGTGTTCACCGGCTCGCCGGGCAAGCAGGTCGCCCTCGAGGACACCATCAAGGGCTTCAAGGGCCTGGTGAACGGCGACTACGACGACCTCCCGGAGGCCGCCTTCTACATGGTCGGCACCATCGAGGAGGCCCAGGAGAAGGCCAAGAAGCTCAAGGCCGCGTAAGACGACACCCCCTTCCCCGCGCGGGAAGGGGACAGAGGCCGCGCGGGCGACCCTGACCGGTGCCGTCCGCGCAGCCTTTTTCCGAGACGCTCCGCCCGCTCGGCGGGGCGCGCGCCGCCGATCCGGGAACACGTCAGGCCATGGCCACCTTCCACTTCGATTTCGTCGGCCCCGAGCGGACGCTGTATTCCGGCGAGGTGACCGCCGTTCAGCTGCCCGGCACCGAGGGCGAGATGACCGTGATGCCGGGCCACGCGCCCGTGCTGACCTCCCTCCGGGTCGGCGTCATCGTGATCACCGAGAGCCAGGGCAGCGGCAAGCGGATCTACGTCCGCGGCGGCTTCGCCGATATCGGCCCGACGGCCGTGACCGTGCTGGCCGAGCGCGCCGCCCCGATCGAGGAGCTGACGCACGAATCCCTCGACCGCGACATCGAGGCGATCGAGATGCAGCGCGACGCCACCGAGGACCTGCAGAAGCGCGAGGAGCTGAACGGCCAGATCGTCCAGCTCCAGGAAACCAAGGCGCTCCTGAAGCTCTGAGCCTCGTTCAGCGGGCGCTCTCCAGCGCCCGCGCCAGCAGGTCGGCCCGCGCTGCCGCGTCCGTCGGGCAGCCCCGCTCCAGCCAGATCCTCCGCGCCGCGGCCAGCCCGCGCCCGATCCCGGGCCCCGGCGTCACCCCGGCCGCGACGAGATCCGCCCCCGCCAGGGGAAAGGCCGGCGACGCCCCCTCCCCCTCCAGGGCCCGCAGGGCCGCCCGCGCCGCCTCCGTCACGGCGGGCCGCGGCTCTCCGGCCAGGATCGCCAGCGCTTCGGCCAGGCACGACAGGCCGTGCTCCGCCGCCAGGGCCCGCGCCGCGACCGCGTCCAGCACCGCGCATCCGTGGAGATCGGCCAGCGCCGCGGCGTAGCCGAGCAGCTGCCCGTGCTCGCTCTTCGACAGGCGCAGCCGCGCGCGCAGCCGGTCGGCGTCGTGCCGGGCGCCGACGGCAAGAGCCGCGAGGCGCGTCACCGGAGGCAGGCCCGCGGCTGCGGCCCGTTCCAGCCGCCCGAGCTCCCCGACGCCGCCGGTGATCCGCGGCAGCAGCCCGCTCGTGCTCAGCGTCGTCACCATGGCCGCGCCGCCGGGGGCCGCGAGCAGCTTCAGGAATTCCGCGCGCACGCGCTCGCGAGAGAGCCGGTCCAGGCTGTCCCGCGCGGCCACGCAGGCCGCCAGGGCCGCGGCGTCGGGCGCCCCGGCGCCGAACCGCGCATGGAAGCGGAAGAAGCGCAGGATCCGCAGCGCGTCCTCGCGGATCCGGGTCGCGGGGTCGCCGATGAAGCGCACCCGCCCGGCCGCGAGGTCGGGCCTGCCGCCCACCGGGTCGTGCAGGGTTCCGTCGGCACCGAGGGAGAGCGCGTTGACGGTGAAGTCGCGGCGCTCGGCGTCGCGGAGGAAGTCGCTGCCGAAGCGGACGACGGCGTGACGCCCGTCGGTCTCGACGTCCTCGCGCAGGGTCGTGACCTCGATCGGCCCGTCCTCGGTCACTAGCGTGATGGTGCCGTGCTCGATGCCGGTCGGCACCGCCTTGAGGCCGGGCGCTCGCTGCGCCGCCCGCATCACCGCCTCGGGCCGGTGGGTGGTCGCCATGTCGATGTCGGCGGTCGGCGCGCCGAGGAGGGCGTCGCGGACGCAGCCGCCGATCAGGCGGGTCTCCGCGCCCGGCGCGTCCAGGGCCGCGAGGACGCGGCGCACGCCCGGGCGTTCGAGCAGGGCCGCCAGCCCCGCCGGATCGAGGGCGCGGCTCACCGGAAGCCACCGGGTACGAGGCGGCCGTTCTCCATGTGGGTCGGCACGTAGCCCCCGGGACGGCGCTCCGAGAACAGGCCCTCGTAGACGAGGGTGCCGATCACCACCGCCAGCCCGGCCAGGACGAGGCGGAACAGGTGCGCATCCCAGTGCACCCGGCGCAGGGGATTGCGACCGGACAGCAGCAGGTAGACGAGGAACAGCGCGAAGGGGATGAGGAAGAGGCCGAACTCTTCGAGGATGCGGCGGAGCATGCGGTCAGCCTAACGCGCCGCGCGGTCGGCGTCGCCCGGCGCCGCCTCCGGGTAGAGCCGTTCCCGCAGATTGTTCAGGATCCCCGCCGTGACGCCCCAGATCAGCCGCTCGCCGAAGGTCAGGGCGTAGAACCAGCGCTCGCGGCCCTGCCACGCGCGGGAGCGCAGGCGGTAGCGCTCCGGATCCATGAGGAACGGGAGCGGCACCTCGAAGACGTCGGCCACCTCGTCCGGGTTCGGCGTCAGGACCGCGTCGGGATCGACCAGGCCGATGACCGGGGTCACGAGGAAGCCGGTGCCCGAGAGGTACGGGTCGAGATAGCCGAGGAACCGCACCGCCTCGGGCGGCAGCCCGATCTCCTCGTAGGCCTCCCGCAGGGCCGCGTCCGCAGGCCCGGGATCGGAGGGATCGATCTTGCCCCCCGGCAGCGCCACCTGCCCGGAATGGTCGCGCAGGTTGGCGGCCCGCATCGTCAGGATCAGGGTCGGACCGTCCGCGCGCGGCACGACCGGCACGAGGACGGCGGCTCGGCGGTGCGGCGGCGGCGGGATCACGGCCGTCCCGTCCGGATCGAGGCTGTGGTCGCCCCGGGGATTGGAGGTCGGATCGTCCGGTCCGGGCGGGTCCGGCGACAGGCCGACGGCGGCGCGGGCGAGGAAGTCGGCGAGCGGGTCGCTCACGCGGCGGCGACCGGCGCGATCGTGTGGAAGGCGCCGCCGGCCCACAGGCCGAGCCAGGGCTTCCCGTCGACCAGACGCTCCTCGGCGAGGTCCACGAGGTCGTAGGTGAGCGCCCGGGTCACGAGCGCCCACAGCCCGCGGCGGACATGGAGGTAGGGCTTCAGCGCCCCATCCGGCGCCTCCTCGAAGCGGAGGGCGTGCTCGGCGTCGACGCTCACCAGGTCGTCGACGTTGGTCCGGAACGAGACCCGCCGGTCCGCCCCGCTCCCGTCCACCGCCATCTCGACGGCCACGAAGGCCGCGTCGTCCACGGTGATGCCCACGCTCTCCACCGGCGTGACCAGGACGGTCCGGCCGTCCGGCTCGCGCCGCAGGATGGTGGCGAAGAGCTTGACCAGCTTGTCCCGTCGGATCGGCGAGCCGTTGTGGAACCACGTCCCGTCCGCGGCGATGCGGATGTCGATGGCGCCGCAATAGGGCGGGTCCCACCGCTCGACCGGCGGCAGCCCGCGCTTCGGCAGATCCCCGAGGGCCGCGCTGAGGCGGCTCAAGGTCGGGTCGGGGGCGGGATCCTCGGTCATGCCCGTGACAGATAGCGTCGCGATGCCCGGTCAGCCATGGCCGAGAGGAGGATCGGCGCCGGTTCCGTCCCGGATCGCAGGTGCGCGATCCTAGGCCGGCCCAGCGCCCTGGGTATTCACCGTCAGGGCGTAGAGCGACTGGCTCGCCGCCATGAACAGGCGGTTGCGCTTGGGGCCGCCGAAGGTGAGATTCCCGCACACTTCCGGCAGGCGGATCCGACCGATGAGCTTGCCCTGGGGCGTCCAGACGGTGACGCCGTTGTAGCCCACGGCCCGGCCGGCATTGCTCGACACCCAGAGATTGCCGTCGACGTCGGTCCGCAGGCCGTCGGGCCCGCATTTCACCCCGTCCACGACGCAGTCCGAGAAGAGGCGCTTGTTCGAGAGCGCCGCCCCGGCCCCGACGTCGAAGGCGTAGATCTCGCCCTTGCCGCCGGGTCCGGTATCCCCGGGACCCTTGCCGGTGGAGCAGACATAGAGCGTCCGGTGATCGGGCGAGAAGCACAGGCCGTTGGGGTCGGGCACCTCGTCGTCGGTGAGCACCCGGTCGACCCGGCCGGACGGGTCGATGCGGTAGACGGCGTTCGGGAGCACGCGTCGCCGCGGGACGGTCCCGGCGGGCTGGCCGAGCCGCGGATCGAGATGGCCCAGCCGGTTGCTCGGGCCGCCGGCGACGTCGGGCAGGCCCTCGTAGAGCAGCGCGCCGTAGGGCGGATCGGAGAACCAGTAGGCGCCGTCCGGGTGCTGGACGACGTCGTTGGGCGAGTTGAGCGGCTTGCCCTCGAACGAATCGGCCAGGACCGTCGCCGAGCCGTCGAGCTCATAGCGGACGACCCGCCCGGTGGCGTGCTCGCAGGTAAGCTGTCGCCCCTGGCGATCGAAGCTGTTGCCGTTGGAGTTGTTGCTCGGCATCCGGAAGGTGGAGACGTGCCCGTCCTCCTCCAGCCAGCGCATCTGCCGGTTGTTCGGGATGTCGCTCCAGACCAGGTAACGGCCGACCGAGTTCCAGGCCGGTCCCTCCGCCCATAGGGCGCCGGTCCAGAGCCGGCGGATGGCACTGTTGGGCACGATGTAGGGCTCGAACGCCGGGTCGACCGTGACGATGTCCGGATCGGTGAAGTAGGTGGTCGGGGCGGCGCCAGGCCGGAAGTCGCGCGGCGGGCTCGTCACCGTGCTGGGCGGTTCCGGTCGGGCCGCCGCGTCGCCGGCAGTGACGGCCAGGGCCCCCAGGCCCGCGAGGATCGTGCGCCGGGATCGCGGAATCGACCCGCGTTCACCTGCGATCCCGGATGCGTCGGTCCGCGACGGTCGCATGCGATCCTCCCCCGCGCATCCGGCCAGGGCGCCGCGATGCGCGCGGGCAGGTTAGGACCGGCGTCCTGCGCGGGTCAATCGGGACGCCGCCGCAGGATCTTCCAGACGCCGTCCGCCGAGGCGAGGAGACGGGTGCCGTCGCGGACGTCGCCGCGCATGAACACGAGGGAGCCCGTGCGCTTGACGACCTGCGGCCGGATCTCGATCCAGTCGCCGAGGCGGCCGACATCGATGAACTTCATCTCCAGCTGGATGGTCACGCAGTTGGCGCCCCCGGCGGCGCGCATCGCGGTCTCGCCGAGGGCGCGGTCGGCGAAGCTCATCAGCATGCCGCCGTGGACCACGCCGATCAGGTTGGCGTGCTTCTGATCGGCCCGGAACGCGTAGGCGCCGTCCGCACCGCGGACGTGCAGCGGCCCGACATGGGCGATGAAGCCCTTGTCCTCCACCGGCGTCCAGCCTTCGGCGGAGGGGTCGTGGGCGGCGGGGTCGTGGGCATCCGTGTCGGTCGTCATCGCGTCGGGCTCGTTCGTGTCGGGGTCTCGGAGGGCGGCTGTCAGGTTCCCCGGGGCTTGGCCCGGCGGGTCGGGGCCTCGCTGAGCGGGTCCTCCGGCCAGGGATGGCGCGGGTAGCGCCCGCGCATCTCGGACCGCACGGCCGTCCAGGATCCGCGCCAGAAGCCCGGCAGGTCCCGGGTGATCTGGATCGGTCGCTGCGCCGGCGACAGCAGGTGCAGGACCAGCGGGCGCCCGCCGGCCCTGGGATGCCGGTCGAGGCCGAACAGCTCCTGGACCCGGACCGCCAGCGCCGGCTCCTCGGCCGTGTAATCCACCGGGATGCGCGAGCCGGTCGGCACCTCGACATGGGTCGGCGCCTCCGCGTCGAGTCGGGCGCGCAGGTCCCAGGGCAGCAGGGCCTGGAGGGCGTCCGCGAGGTCGCTCGCCGTGACCGACGCCAGGGCGGCGCGCCCCACTAGGGCAGGCGCCAGCCACGTCTCCGCGGTGCGAGCCAGGGCGTCGTCCGACAGGTCGGGCCAGGCCGCGCCGTCGGCGGCGTGCAAGAAGGTCACCCGGGCCCGCCACTGCGCCAGGGCCGGCGTCCACGGCAGGCAATCGATCCCGAGATCGGCGATGCCGCGCGCCAGGATCGCGGCGCTGTCCGTATCGGGCGGCACCGGCAGCGGCCGTGATCCGAGACTGACCGCTCCGAGCCGCCGGACCGCCCGCGCCCGCAGGGCCGCCGCCTGCGGATCGAAGGCGATCTCGGTGCGCGACTCGATCCGGTCGGCGAAGAGCCGCTCGATCGCCTCGGTGCCAATCGCCGCCGCGGCCAGGATCCGCGCATTCCCGGCCGACCCGGCGAGGTCGGCGATCACCAGATGGGTCTCCCGGGCGAGCGGGCTCGCCGGGTCGAGGCGCCCGGCCCGACCGCTCGCCATCACGAACTCGCCCTCGCGGCCGCGCGCCCGGGCGACCCGGTCGGGATAGGCGAGTGCCAGGAGCGGCCCGGCGGCGGCCGGGCCGGCATCCGGACTCGTCGGCCCGTCGGCCCCGGCGCTCCGGGCCCAGCCCTCGGCGAGCCGGCGCATGTCGGCGGCGCGCCCGCCCCGGTCGCGGCGGAAGCGCTCGACTCGGTCGTCGAGGTCGGCCCCGTCGCCGCCGAGGCCGCGCTCGACCAGCACGGCGGCGAGGTCGGCGGCGGCCCGCGCCTGGCCGGTACCGGCCGCGCCCGTCACCATCCGGGCGAGCCGCGGCGGCAGCGGCAGCGCCCGCAGCCGCGCGCCGACCGGCGTCAGGCGGCCGTCGGCGTCGAGGGCGCCCAGCTCACTCAGCAGGGCGCGGGCCTCCGCCAGGGCCGGCGCCGGCGGCGGGTCGAGGAAGGCGAGCGCGCCCGGGTCGGTCACGCCCCAGGCGGCGCAGTCGAGGAGCAGCCCGGCGAGGTCGGCCGACAGGATCTCGGGCCGCGTGAACGGCTCCAGGGCGTTGGTGCCAGCCTCGGACCAGAGCCGCCAGCACAGGCCGGGCTCGGTGCGGCCGGCGCGGCCCCGGCGCTGGTCCACCGAGGCGCGGGAGGCGCGGGCCGTGACCAAGCGGGTCAGGCCGAGGCCCGGCTCGTAGACCGGGACCCGCGCCAGCCCCGAATCGATGACGATCCGGACGCCCTCGATGGTGAGGGAGGTCTCGGCGATGCTGGTCGCGAGGACGACCTTCCGCGTTCCGGCGGAGGCCGGCGCGACGGCGCGGTCCTGCTCGGCGGGCGTCAGCGCGCCGTAGAGGGGGGCGACCTGCACGTCGGGGCCGACCTTCTCGGCCAGCAGGTCGGCGGTCCGGCGGATCTCCGCCTGCCCGGGCAGGAACACCAGGATCGAGCCCGGATCCGCCCGCAGGGCGCGCAAGGTGACCTCGGCGACCGAGTCCTCGATCCGCCGGTTCGGATCGCGCTCCGCGTAGCGGGTCTCCACCGGGAAGGCGCGCCCCTCGGAGGCCACGACCGGGGCGTCGCCCATCAGCCGCGCGATCCTGGCGCCGTCGAGGGTCGCCGACATGACGAGGATCCGCAGATCTTCCCGCAGGCCGCCCTGCGCGTCGAGCGCCAGCGCGAGGCCGAGATCGGCGTCGAGGGAGCGCTCGTGGAACTCGTCGAACAGGACGGCGCCGATCCCGGACAGTTCCGGATCGTCCAGGATCATCCGGGTGAACACGCCCTCGGTGACCACCTCGATCCGCGTGCGGCCGGAGATCTTCGAGCCGAGGCGGACGCGCAGGCCGACCGTGCCGCCGACCGGCTCGCCCAAAGTCTGGGCCATCCGCGCGGCGGCGGCCCGGGCCGCGAGGCGGCGCGGCTCCAGCAGGACGATCTTGCGCCCGTCGAGCCAGGGCGCCGCGAGCAGGTCGAGGGGCACGCGGGTCGTCTTGCCGGCGCCGGGGGGCGCCACCAGGACGGCGGCGTTCCGCGCGGCGAGCGCGCGGCGCAGATCGGGGAGCGCCGCCTCGATCGGCAGCACGGGTGCGGGACCGGCCATCGCGGCCGCTGATGGCGCGGTGCGGCGCCGAGCGCAACCGGGCCGGGCCCGGGACCGCGACGCGTCCGGCATTCCCGTGACGCCGCGCGCGATTCGACACGGGCTTGCCGCCCCGGGCCCTGGTGGCCGCGCGGCGCCGCCGCGATCGTGCGGCGCGACTGCACAGATCCAACGGGAGCGAAACGATGACCCTCCGCCGCCGCGCGCTGACTCTGGCCGCCCTCGCCCTGGCCCTGCCGCTGGCGACTCCGCTGGCGACCGTGGCGGCGCGGGCGCAAGACCGGCTGCCGACCATCCCGCCCCAGGACTACACGCCCGAGCAGAAGCAGGCGGCCGAGGCCTTCGCGCAGGCGCGCGGCAAGCCGCCCTTCGGGCCGTTCGAGCCGCTCATGCACTCGCCGGAGGTGATGACGCTCGCCCGCTCGATGGGCGACTACCTCCGCTTCAAGCCGAAGATCGGCACCACGCTCTCGGAGCTGGTGATCCTGATGACCGCCCGCCGCTGGACGCAGGACTACGAGTGGTACGTCCACGCGCCGATCGCCGAGAAGGCCGGCATCTCCGCCGACATCATCGCGGCGATCCGCGACGGTCGCCGGCCGGCCAGGATGAGCGACGACGAGACCCTCGTGTACGAGTTCACCGCCGAGCTCCAGGACACGAAGCGCGTCTCCGACGCGACCTTCGCCCGCGCTGAGGCCCGGTTCGGCAAGCCCGGCGTCGTCGATCTGGCGGCGATCTCGGGCTACTACACGTTCCTGGCGATGGAGCTGAACGCGGCCCGCTACCCGATTCCCGCCGACGGCAAGCCGCTGCCGCGCATGCCCGAGTGAGCCGGCTTATCCACAGTCGTCCGGCAGCGGAAACCGCGTTGTCCACAGGGTTTGGCAGGTCACGCGCGGCCGGCCCGGCCGCCGTTGACGGAACGTTAACCCTTATGGCTTGTTCTCTTTTCGTTCCCGGACGCGACGAAGGAGAACCCGATGCTGACCCAGGTCCTGGCCCAGCGCGACGATCACGTATGCCCCGTCGAGGCGATCAGCACCGCGTATCTCGGCTTCGCGGGCGGCGATGCCGGGATCGCCCTGCGCTGCGCGATCGCCGACGCCCTGTCCGACCTGATGGAGGCCGAGCGGCGCACGCGCGAGCGCAGTCGCCTGATCTCCCGAGGCTACATCCGCACCGCCCCCGACATGGAGGCCGGACCGGCAAGCTGAACCGTGGCTGCAGGCCGGCTTCAGCATCGGTGCAGCGCGGGCGCGGCATTGTCCCTTGTGTGATCCGGGGCGCCGCAGGCGCTCCCCGCACTCACCGGAGACAGGTCATGACACGCATCGCTCTGCTCTCGGCCGCCGCGCTGATCGGCGCGGGCACCCTGGCCTCCACCGCCGCCGAGGCCCGCGGCGGCGGCGCCATCGCGGCCGGCATCATCGGCGGCCTCGCGGCCGGCGCCCTGATCGGCGCCGCGACCCAGGCCCACGCGGCGCCCGGCTACGGCTACGGATACGCGGATTACGGCTACGCCCCGGCTCCCGTGGTCGTGCGGCGGCCCCCGGTCTACCGCGTCTACGAGGAGGACGCGCCGGTCTACGCCACCCGCCGGACCGTGACCTACGAGCGGGTCCCGGTCGGCTACGGCCCCGCCCGCCACTGGGGCGGGGATTACGAGGGCGGCTACGGCTATCGCGGCTGGTGAGCCGGGGGTTGCGCCCGGCGCCGTGACGGCGCCCGGGCGCGTGGCTTAAGACGGTGGCGGCGCCGACCGAATCGGGTTCTCGGCACCCCACCGACGGGTCATCGACGGGTCCATGCTGGTCCACGAAGGCGAGACGCGCACCCCCGAGGCCGACAGGGCGCTCGCCCTCTCCCTCGCCGGGATGGCCGGCGCGCTGAACACCGCCGGCTTCTACGCGGTGGGCCTCTACGCCTCGAACATGACCGGGAACGTCTCGGCCATCTCGGACAGGACCGGCACGGGCGACCTGCTCCTCGCCCTGCAGGCCGGTCTGCTCGTCGTCCTGTTCGTGCTCGGCGCCGCCACCGCGACGCTGCTGATCCGCCGCCGCCGCCGCGGGCACCGACCGGGCGCCTACGCCTACGGGGTCTGCGCGGAGGCGATCCTCCTCGTAGGCGTCGGCCTGGTCGTGCTGCCGCTCCACGAGCCGGCGCGGAGCCACGCCCTGGTACTCGGCCTGAGCTTCGTCCTGGGCCTTCAGAACGCGGCCGTGACCAAGATCTCCGAGGCGCGGGTGCGGACCACGCACGTCACCGGCATGATCACCGACATCGGCATCGAACTCGCGCGCTGGCTGGACCGCGGGACACCCGGCGCGGATCCACTCAAGCCCCACGATCCGGAGCGGCTGCGGCTGTACCTGCTGACCGTCGGCGCCTTCCTGGCGGGCGGTGTGGCGGGGGTCGTGGCCTACCGCCTCGTCGGCGTGGCCCTGCTCTTCGCGGCGGCCGCGATCCTGGCCGGACTCGCCCTCCCCGCTCTCAGGCGGTGACGTCGAGGAGCTGGCCCATCATGCGGTCGGCGGAGCGCGCCACCGCGGCGTTCAGCGCGAAGGCCGATCGCGACCCCATCAGGTCCAGCGCGGCGCCCGACAGGTCCACCTGCGCGGCCGGCGGCAGGGCCGTGTCGCCGGTGGGCGCGCCGCTCGCCGCGATGGTCTCGGCCGCTCTCCCGAGCCGGTCGGTGGCCCGGGTCATGCCGGTCGCGGCGGTCTGAAGGGCGTCGATCATACCGGAATCTCCCCGCCGCCACT
Source organism: Methylobacterium sp. 275MFSha3.1 (assembly GCF_900108435.1). NCBI lineage: Bacteria > Pseudomonadati > Pseudomonadota > Alphaproteobacteria > Hyphomicrobiales > Methylobacteriaceae > Methylobacterium > Methylobacterium sp. 275MFSha3.1. The sequence continues at coordinate 207,946 of NZ_FNWP01000009.1, forward strand.
CTGGCAGGGACACGACAAGGGCCGGTTTCGGCGATCGCTCGAATGCGATCCATCCGGCGCGACGGCCGCCGCGTCCGCCTCACCCCTTCGGCGCGCACACGGTCACCGGAGAGGCGCCGCCGTAGGGCCGCTCCGCCTCGGCGATCTGCTTCGCGGCGGCCTCGCAGGCCTGCTTGGTGTTGAACTCGACCGATCCGATCGCGGAGCCCGAGCCGGCGAGCATGATGATGAGCACGTAGATCACGCCATTCCCCTCCGGCATCCCGGTCCGGCGTCGCGCTGCGTGCTGGTGCGGACGGCGGGACTCGAACCCGCACGGCCTCGCGGCCGCAAGATTTTAAGTCTCGTGCGTCTACCGGTTCCGCCACGTCCGCATGCACCCTCGGTAGCGGGGGCGGCGGGTCCGATCAAGCGGGGGGCGTCCAGCCATACAGCCAGGCGTAGCGGTCGCGCATGCCGTCCGGGCCGAGACGGGCCATCACGGCGTTGCGCAAAAACGCCACCACGCCGCCGGCGTGGTAGGTCCGGCCGTTGCTCCGCGCCGCTTTCTGAACCCGTCGCACCCGTGCGGTCCGCGCGCCCGAATACGCCGCGAGCGCGGCCGGAACGTCGGCGTTGTCCGCGAGGGCGCGCGTGAGGACCGCGGCGTCCTCGATCGCCAGGGCGGCCCCCTGCGCGAGGTAGGGCAGCACCGGGTGGCCGGCATCGCCGATCAGCGCGAGCCGGTCGCGGGCGAGCGGGCGCGCCACGGCCCGGTCGGCGAGCGACCAGACCAGCCAGGAATCCGGCAGGCTCAGGAGGTCGCGCAGGGGCGCGGCGCTGCCGCGCAGATGCCCGCGCAGCACGGCCGGCTCCCCGAGCCGGCCCCAGCCCTCGTCGCCCACCGCCTCGGGCACCACCGCCACCACGTTCAGGAACTGGCCGTCCCGCACCGGGTAATGCACCACGTGCCGGCCGCGGCCGAGCCACAGGCCGGTGGCGCCGCCGCGCAGGTCCTGCGGGACCGCCTCCATCGGGATGAGCGCGCGCCACGCCGCGGCCTGACCCGGGCGGAGCGGCGCCGAATCGAGATGCGCGCGCAGCCGGGACCTCAGCCCGTCCGCGCCGATCGCGAGGTCGTAGGCGACCGGCTGGGCCCCGCTCGCGCCCTCGACGGTGAGGACGGCCTCGGACGCGGTCTGGGACACGGCGGTTACGGTGCGCCCCATCAGCAGGCGGATCGTCGAGCGGCTCCGGAGCGCGTCGAGCAGCAGCGTCTGCAGGTCGGCGCGGTGGATCACGTAGTAGGGCGCGCCGAAGCGGCTCTGCGCCTGCGCGCCGAGCGCCACGCCGCCGATGCGGCGGCCGCTGTCCAGGGCCCGCACCTCGACGGCGGGCGGCTCGCTCGCCGCCCGGCGCAGCGCCGCGGAGAGCCCGAGGCCCGCCAGAACCCGGCTCGCGTTGGGCGAGATCTGGATCCCGGCCCCGACTTCGCTGAAGCCGGTCCGGCGCTCGATCACCGTGACGGCGTGGCCGGCATCCGACAGCGCCAGCGCCGCCGTCAGGCCGCCGATCCCGGCCCCGACGATCCCGATCCGCAGTGATGGACTGCCAGAAGGCACGGTGGGCGGCGCCTACTCCGCCGCGACCTTGGCGTCGTCCCGCCACACGCAGGCCTGCGGCTCCGCCTCGTCGGCCTTCAGGCCGGCCCGGTAGCGGTAGAGCGTCGAGCAGTACTGGCAGATGATCTCGCTGTCGGCGCCCATGTCGAGGAACACGTGCGGGTGGTCGAACGGCGGCAGCGCGCCGATGCACATGAACTCTTTCACGCCCACGGTGATAACCGGCACGCCCGGCTCGTTGTGGAAGTGCGGTACCGCCTTGCCTGCCATCCGGCCCTCGCCTGCCCCGCGACCGACCGCGCGGCGAATCTGCCAGCGCGCTCCCGGGCGTCTCGCGGCCGCTTATGCCGCCAGCCCCGCGACCGGCGCAAGCCTCGCCCGACCTACGACCGATGCGGCTTGGACTCGCGGGCCCCGCGCCGTACATAGGGCGAAGCCCGATTGACGCCGCCGCGAAAAAAGTCCCGATCATGCAGCAGGAACAGGCCAGTGCGCAGGGTGCGCGCCGCGCCCCGGAACCGCCGATCCACGGTCCCGAGGGCTTCGAGGGCATGCGCCGGGCGGGGCGGCTCACCGCCGAGGCCCTCGACCTGCTGATGGAGGCGACGCAGCCCGGCGTCACCACCGAGGAGCTCGACAGGCTCGCCTACACCTTCGCCATGGACCACGGCGCCTATCCGGCCTCGCTGCTCTACCGCGGCTATCCGAAGTCGATCTGCACCTCGATCAACCACGTGGTCTGCCACGGCATCCCCAACGACAAGCCGCTGCGCGAGGGCGACATCGTCAACCTCGACATCTGCCTGATCCTCGACGGCTGGCACGGTGATTCGAGCCGGATGGCCTATGTCGGCGAGGTGCCGCGCAAGGCCCAGCGCCTGTGCGAGATCACCTACGAGGCGCTGATGCGGGGCGTCGCCGCCGTGAAGCCCGGCGGATCGACCAACGACATCGGCCGGGCGATCCAGTCCTACGCCGAGGGCGAGCGCTGCTCGGTGGTGCGCGATTTCTGCGGCCACGGCCTCGGGCGCACCTACCACGACGCGCCCACGATCCTGCACTACGTCGAGGCCAGCTACGACGTGCCGTTCAAACCCGGCCAGTTCTTCACGATCGAGCCGATGATCAATCTGGGCCGGCCCGCCGTGAAGGTCCTGGGCGACGGCTGGACCGCCGTGACCCGCGACCGCTCGCTCTCCGCCCAGTTCGAGCACACGGTCGGTGTCACCGAGACCGGCGTCGAGATCTTCACGATCTCGCCGAAGGGGCTGCACCAGCCCGTCAACCCGGCCGCCTGACCGGCCGTGCCCGAGCGGCAGGACGACGGTGAGGCGGGGCTGTTCGCCGACAGCGCCACCCCGTCGCCGGTCGAGAAGGAGACGCCGCACTACCACGGTCATCGCGACCGCCTGCGGGAGAAGTTCTCCGCCGCGGGGCCCGACGCGCTGCCCGATTACGAGCTGCTGGAGCTCGTCCTGTTCCGGGCGATTCCCCGGCGCGACGTGAAGCCCCTCGCCAAGGCGCTGGTCGCCCGGTTCGGCAGCTTCGCCGAGGTGGTCAGCGCCGAGCCGGCGCGGCTCATGGAGGTGGAGGGCGTGAGCGGCGGGGTCGCGTCCGACCTCAAGGTGATCGAGGCCGCGGCGCGGCGGCTGGCCCGGGGCGCGATCCGCGAGCGCGCGCTCCTGGGCTCGTGGAGCGCCCTGCACGAGTACCTGCGCGCCACCATGGCGTTCGCCCCGCGCGAGGAGTTCCGCGTCCTCTTTCTCGACAAGCGCAACCACCTCATCGCCGACGAGGTGCAGGGACGCGGCACAGTCGACCACACGCCGGTCTACCCGCGCGAGGTCGCCCGACGGGCGCTCGAACTGTCGGCGACGGCCATCATCCTGGCCCACAACCACCCGTCCGGCGACCCGGCCCCGTCGGCGGCCGACGTGGCGATGACCCGCGAGATCGTGGCCGTCCTGGCGCCGCTCAAGATCGTGGTCCATGACCACGTGATCCTCGGCCGAAACGGTCACGCCAGCCTGAAAGGCCTGAAGTTGATCTGATCCTCCGGCCTCCTTGAGCGTTATCGCCCGCGGATATAGCCATGATCGGGTGGCGCGCCTCTTGCCTCAAGAGCGGGAGCGTACGGGAGGAGCGAGATGGCGGTGACGGCCTTCGACGAGATGAACGGGATCGGCGCGGCCGATCCGGCGGCCGTCCGCGACGCCTACGGCCAGCTCAAGGCCTGGCTCGACTCCACGCCGCCCGAGCATTTCAACACCCGCCGCAGCCAGGCCGAGCTGCTGTTCCGCCGGATCGGCATCACCTTCGCGGTCTACGGCGACAACGAGTCGACCGAGCGGCTGATCCCGTTCGACATCATCCCCCGGGTGATCACCAAGCCGGAATGGGCCTTCCTGGAGCGCGGGCTGACGCAGCGGGTCACCGCCATCAACCTGTTCCTGAAGGACATCTACGGCGCCCAGGAATGCATCAAGGCCGGCATCATCCCGGCCGACCTCGTCTACCGCAACGCCCATTACCGCATGGAGATGCGGTCCTTCCGCGTGCCGCACGACCTCTACGTGCACATCGCCGGCATCGACATCGTCCGGACCGGCGAGAACGACTTCTTCGTGCTGGAGGACAACGCCCGCATCCCGTCGGGCGTCTCCTACATGCTGGAGAACCGGGAGGTCATGCTGCGCCTGTTTCCGGACCTGTTCTCGAAGCACCGGGTCGCGCCGGTGGAGAACTACCCGGACGCCCTGCTCGCCACCCTGCGCAGCCTCGCGCCGGGCTCGGCGACCCGGGACCCGACCGTCGTGCTGCTGACCCCCGGACGCTACAATTCCGCGTTCTACGAGCACTCGTTCCTGGCCGACAAGCTCGGCGTCGAGCTGGTGGAGGCGTCCGACCTCTTCACCAAGGACGACGTCGTCTACATGCGCACAACCGAGGGGCCGCGGAAGGTCGACGTCATCTACCGCCGCCTCGACGACGACTTCCTCGACCCGCTGGTCTTCCGCCCGGACTCGGTGCTCGGCGTGCCCGGCCTGATGAACGCCTACGAGCGCGGTTCGGTCACCCTCGCCAACGCGGTCGGGACCGGCATCTCGGACGACAAGGCGGTCTACAGCTACATGCCGGAGATCGTGAAGTTCTTCACCGGCGAGGAGCCGATCCTGCACAACGTGCCGACCTATCGGTGCCGCGAGAAGGACGCGTTCGCGTACGTGATGGACAACCTGTCCGACCTGGTGGTGAAGGAGGTCAACGGCTCGGGCGGCTACGGGATGCTGGTCGGGCCGCATGCCAGCAAGCGCGAGCTCGACGACTTCGCCAAGAAGCTCAAGCACGCCCCGGACGGGTTCATCGCCCAGCCGACCCTGTCGCTCTCCACCTGCCCGACCTTCGTGGCCTCGGGCGTCGCGCCCCGCCACGTCGACCTGCGGCCCTTCGTGCTGTGCGGGGCCGACAAGATCCGCATCGTTCCGGGCGGCCTGACCCGGGTGGCGCTGAAGGAAGGCTCCCTGGTGGTCAATTCCAGCCAGGGCGGTGGCACCAAGGATACCTGGGTGCTCGACGCCTGAGCTCCGCGATATCCGGACGTTCCGAGGCGCGGACACCGTGGTCCGCACGACTTGGCTGAAGACCGATGCTCTCCAGGACTGCCGACAACCTCTTCTGGCTCTCCCGCTACGTCGAGCGCGCCGACTTCGTCGCCCGCATCCTCGACGCGGCGCACCGATTCGCGTCGCTGCCGACGAGCTACGGCGGCGGCGGGAGCAACGAGTGGGAATCGGCCCTCGCCTCGGCCGGCGACCCCGACGCGTTCAAGACCCATTACAGCGCGATCAACGCCGACACGGTCTGCGACTTCCTCGCTTTCAGCCCGCACAACCCGTCCTCGATCCGCTCCTGCATCGAGGCGGCCCGCGAGAATGCCCGCTCGGTCCGCACGGCGCTCACCACCGAGATGTGGGACGCGATCAACGGCGCGTGGCTGGAACTGCGCAACTACGCCGGCAAGGACCTCAACCGCGACGAGTTCGGCCGCTTCCTCGACTGGGTGAAGACCGTGTCGCTGACCTTCGACGGCTCGGCCTTCCGGACGATGCTGCGCAACGACGCCTTCTGGTTCACCCGGCTCGGCACGGCGATCGAGCGGGCGGACAACACCGCCCGCATCCTCGACGTGAAGTACCAGATCCTGCTGCCGCACGACGAGACGGTGGGCGGCAGCCTCGACTACTTCCAGTGGACCACGATTCTGCGCGAAGTGTCGGCGTTCAACGCTTACCACTGGGTCTACCGGGAGAGCATCAAGCCGCTGCTGGTGGCCGACCTCCTGATGCTCAACAAGCAGATGCCGCGCTCCTTCGCGAACTGCTACGGCGTGATCGTCGAGTATCTCGACCTGATCGCCGACGCCTACGGCCGCCGGGGCCCGAGCCAGCGCCTCGCGGGAAACATGTTGGCGAAGCTGGAGGGCGAGGATATCGACCGGGTCTTCGCCACCGGGCTGCACGAGTTCGTCGAGGCGTTCATCGCCGAGAACAACAAGGTGGGCGAGGCGATCGCGAAGCAGTATCTGGTCGGCTGAACAGGACGGACAGGACGGCGCATGCGCATCCGCGTGGTTCACGAGACCATCTACACGTACGAGCAGCCGGCCCGCGGGCTCGTGCAGGTCCTGCGGCTGACGCCGCGCGACCATGATGGGCAGTACGTCCGCGGGTGGCGGATCGACACCACCGTCGACGGGCGGCTGACCGCCCGCGAGGACGGGTTCGGCAACGTCGTCCACTGGTTCACCCCGGACGAGCCGGCCGACGCCCTGACCATCCGGGTCACCGGCGAGGTCGACACCGACGACACGCACGGCGTCGTGCGTGGCACGGTGGAGCGCCTGCCGGACGAGTTCTATCTGCGCGACACGGACCTGTGCGCCGCGAGCCCGGAGTTGCACGCCTTCGCGGAGCGCGTCGCCGCCGAGGACGACGGTGCGACCTTGGCCCGACTCCACCGGCTGATGGGGGCGGTCCACGGTGCTGTGGCCCACGAGCCCGGTCCCGCGAGCGGCGCGGTGCCGGCCGGCAAGGCGTTCGCGGCGGGCCGCGGAATCTGCCAGGATCTCGCCCACGTGCTCATCGCCGCCGCCCGCCACATCGGCATCCCGGCGCGCTACGTCGCCGGCTACCGGGCCCGGGAGGACGGGCAGGCGGATGTCGAGGCGCCCCACGGCTGGGTCGAGGCCCTGGTGCCGGATCTCGGCTGGGTGGCGTTCGACCCGTGCTACGATGTCAGCCCGACGGACAACTACATCCGCGTCGCCACCGGCCTGGACTATCTCGGGGCGGCGCCGATCCGCGGCAGCCGGACCGGCGGTGGCACCGAGACACTGGACGTGAAGCTCCGGGTCGAGCAAGGCAGGGCCGCCGCTCAATCCTGACCGTCCCGACCCCGGTCCGCCGACCGCACGAGAGCCCGAAAACGATGACCTACTGCGTCGGTGTCCTGGTGGAGGAAGGGCTGGTCATGGTCGCCGATACCCGCACCAATGCGGGGCTCGACGACATCTCGACCTACCGCAAGCTCCACCATTTCAACGTGCCGGGCGAGCGGGTGATGATGCTCGCCTCCGCGGGCAACCTCTCGATCACCCAGTCGGTGCTCAGCCTGCTCCAGGAGGGCGTGCCCGGCGAGGAGGAGGGTGAGCCGCCGCAGAAGCTCGTCGAGGCGCCGACGATGTTCCAGGCGGCGCAGCTGATCGGCCGGGCCATCCGGCGGGTGCGCGCCATCGAGAAGGACGGGTTCGAGGCGGCCAATATCCGGTTCTCGATCTCGCTGCTGTTCGGCGGCCAGATCGGCACCGGCGAGATGCGGCTGTACCTGATCTACTCCGCCGGCAATTTCATCGAGTGCAGCACCGACGCGCCGTTCCTCCAGATCGGTGAACACAAGTACGGGAAGCCGATCCTCGACCGGGCGGTGAAGTACACGACCGACCTCTATGACGCCCTCAAGGTGAGCCTGGTCTCGATGGATTCGACCATGCGGTCGAATCTGGGCGTCGGCCTGCCGATCGACATCGCGGTCGCCCGCCGGAACGCGCTGACGCTCGAGGTGAATCACCGGATCGAGGCCGGCGAGGGCTACTTCCACGATCTGCGCGAGCGCTGGTCGGCTGCGCTGCGCGCGGCGCACCGGGCGATCCCGCGCCCGCCCTACGGACCGTCCAACGCCTAGAGCAACCACAGCATCGGCCGTCTTGCTCCGCTGCGCTCGCCGGGACGGGGGCAGATTTCTACGTGGCTGTCCGAGCCGCTGAAGACTCCGCTGCGCCCCAGGCCTTCAGGAGCGCCCGGGTCGCCTCGGCCGGATCCATCGCCCGCATCGGGCCGCCCATGACGGCGAAGCCCGCCGCCCCCGCCGCGCGACAGGCCCCGATCACCTCCGGACCGACACCGCCCAGGGCCACGATCGGCAGGCCCGCCGCGCGTGCGGCGGCGAGGCCCTCCGGTCCGAGAGCCGGTCCGTAACCGGGCTTGCTCGTGGTCGCGAAGATGGGGCTGAGGGTCACGTAGTCGGCGCCGGCCCGCGCGGCGGCCGCGGCCTCACGCGGCGCGTGCGCGGAAACGCCGATGAGCGCAGCCGCGCCCAGGGTGGCCCGCGCCGCCGCGATCGCCTCCGGTCCCGAGCCGCCGCCGAGATGCACGCCGTCGGCACCGAGGGCGCGCGCGAGCGCGACATCGCCTCCGATCGTCAGGACGCCGTTCGCGGCCCGCACGCGCTCGGCCACGCGCGCGCCGAGGCGCAGGCGGGCATCCGCCTCCAGGTCCCTGTCGCGGAACCAGATCCAGCGCCCGCCGCCGTCGAGGACCGCCTGGACGGTCTCGGCGAGGGGCCGCGGATGCCCGTGCCGGTCCGTCACCGCGAGCAGCGGCAACGGCAGCGCCCTCACGAGCCGACGAGGCCGAGCTGCGGGCTCGACGGTTCGGCCCGGCCGCGGCGGGGGATCCGCCCGGCGAGGTGGGCGTCGCGCCCGGCCTCCACGGCCCGGCCCATGGCGCGAGCCATCCGCACCGGATCGTCGGCCTTGGCCACGGCGGTGTTGATCAGGCAGGCGGAGGCGCCGAGTTCCATGGCGATCACCGCGTCCGAGGCGGTGCCGATCCCGGCATCGACCACCACCGGCACTGTCGCCCGGCGGCAGATCAGCTCCAGGTTGGCCGGATTGGCGACACCCATCCCGGAGCCGATCAGGGAGCCCATGGGCATCACGGCGGCGCAGCCGAGATCCTCCAGGCGCTGGCACACGATCGGGTCGTCGTTGCAGTAGGGCAGCACGACGAAGCCGTCGTCCACGAGATGGCGGCAGGCCTCGATCAGCTCCATCACGTCCGGGTAGAGCGTCTCGCGGTCGCCGATCACCTCGACCTTGATCCAGTTGGTGTCGAGCGCCTCGCGGGCGAGCTCGGCGGTCATGATCGCGTCGCGGGCCGTCTCGCAGCCGGCGGTGTTCGGCAGGAAGCGCTTGCCCTTCAGGATCTTGACCGTGTCCGAGCCGTGGCCCTGGAGCGAGACCCGGCGGATCGAGGCGGTGACCACGTCGGCGCCGCTCGCCGCGACGGCGTCGCGCATGATCGCCTGCGTCGGGTAGCCGGCGGTGCCGATGAACAGCCGGGACGACAGCCTCACCCCGGCGATGGTCAGGCTGTCATCCCCGCCCTCGGGGCGCGGCGGCAAGTGGCTCTGGTCCATGCTCAACCTCCCTGCATGGCGCGGACGATCTCGACCCGGTCGCCCTCCGCGACCGGTGTCTCGCCCCAGTCCCGGCGGCGCAGAACGCGGCCGTTCAGCGCGATGGCGACGCCCTGCGGACTCTCGATACCGCTCTCCTCCGCCTCGAGGCGGAACAGGGCGTCCACCGTCTCGACCGCGCACTCTCGCGGCTCACCGTTGACCAGGAGTTTCATGCCGAGGCCCTCAGCGCTTCCGGCTGGCCGAAGCGCGCGCGGGTGAAGGGACGCGCCACCTCCGGCAGCGCGCCGCGCAGCACCAGCGCGGCGATCGCGTCGGCGGTGACCGGGGCGAGCAGGTAGCCGTTGCGGTGATGCCCGGTGGCGGCGACGAGGCCAGGGGCGATCGCGTCGAGGATCGGCGCGTCGTCGTCCGAGGTCGGTCGGTAGCCGCTCCACACAGCCTCCACCTCCATCTCCTCGATGCCGGGCAGCACCCGGCGGGCGCCCTCCAGCAGGGCGTAGAGCCCGCCCGCGGTGACGCCGGGACGGAAGCCACAATCCTCCACGGTCGCGCCCACGACGAGCTGGCCGTCGCTCTTCGGGGCCATGTGGACCTGCTCGGTCCAGACCATCCGCGCCAGGGTACCAGTCCGAGCGGTGGTGCGCAGGGCCAGGGACTGGCCCTTCAGCGGGCGGACCGGAAGGGCGAGCGCGTCGGGCAGCAGGCCGCCCTCCCCGCTCCAGGCGCCGGAGGCGAGGATGACGGTCTCCGCCGGGACGACGCGGTCGCCGGCGCGGATCCCGGTCACGCGGCCGCCCGACCAGTCCAGGGCGGTGACGGGGGCCCGCTCCGCCAGGATCACGCCGGCGCGGCGGCAGGCCTCGGTGAGGGCGTCCACGACCAGGCGAGGATCGACCTGATGGTCGCGCGGACAATGGATCCCGGCGGTGACGGAGGGGCGCAGGCCCGGCTCCAGGCGCCGGACCTCGCTGCCCGGCAGCCACGTGGCCTCGAGCCCCGAGCGGCGCTGCAGGTCGTAGCGGAAGCGCAGGCGCTCGACCTCGTCGCGGCCGACCGCCAGCACCAGGGTGCCGTCGGCGCGGTAGTCGATCGCCCGGCCGGACTCGGCCTCCAGGGCGTCGCGGAACGCGGGCCAGAGCCGCAGCGAGTCCAGGGCGAGCGGCAGCAGCGGATCGGAGCCCGGCTCGTGCTCGGCGGCCGGGGCCAGCATGCCGGTGGCCGCGAGGCTCGCGCCCGCCCCGATCGTGTCCCGCTCCAGCACCGTCACGGCGCGGCCGGCCCGGGCGAGGCGCCACGCGATCGACAGCCCGATCAGCCCGCCGCCGACCACGGCGACGTCCGTTCGCGCCGGAAGGGTCGCCGGCGCGACGCTGCCGTCCGGGTTGCGGCGGCGGCCGATCGGTGAGGCGGGTCGGTCGAGGGGCACAATCATCTCCGCGGATTGCCGTCGCGGAGATCGGGCCGTGCGCTTCGGTGAGAAGCTGTGGCCTGCCTTTCAGGCGGCCGCGGTCCAATCCCTACGCCGGTATGAGCCGGATCAGGTTCGAAGGATTTCCGCGCCGCAGGTCCTGACGGACGTGCCAGCGGTTTCTCAGCCCCTTGCCGGGGATCTCCCTGGAACAGACGCAGATGTGGCTCCCCGGCCGCTGCCGGTCAACCCCGCGCCGCGAGCATCCAGTCGTTCCCGCGACAATCCGCGGATCCCGGTGACGATCTGGACACCAAGCGGAGCGGAATCGGCGCGCGCGCCGCGGCGGCGACCGCGATCGCGCACCATCCCTTCACCGGTCTGGCATCTCATCACCGGGATTCCGGAACGTCTCCGGTCGCCGGCACTCCACGTCACGGGCGGACTCGCGTGCGCGCAATCCTATTGATCTGCCTGCTCGGCTTCCTCGGTGTCACGGCCGCCTTGAAGTTGCGCGACGGCATGAGGCCGGCGCCGGTGGCCCTCGCCGTCACGCCGCCGCCGGAGCCCGTTCCCGCAGTCGACGCCGCCGGCGTGGCTCTCCAGGCCGGGCGCAACGGCCACTTCTTCGTCAACGCGCTGCTGGACGGCCGCTCGCTGCCGATGATGGTCGATACGGGAGCGAGCGCCTGCGCGTTCTCCGAGGAGGATGCCGCGCGGATCGGGATCCGAGTTACTCCGGCCGATTTCACCCGCGTCTGGAACACCGCGAACGGCACGGTCCGCGTGGCGCCGATCCGGATCGCCATCGTGCAGATCGGATCGATCACGGTCCGGGACGTCGATGCGGTCGTGATCCCGCGCGGGCTCCTGTCGACGAGCCTGCTGGGCATGTCGTTCCTCAGGCGTCTGCGCGATTTCGGCATCTCCGGCAGCACGATGACGCTCAGGGGCTGAAGCGGCCGGAGATCAACGCTGATCTGTCTGGTCGAGGCGCGCCTGTGGCGGGCCCACGGGCTTGCACCACGGGATCGGCTGCGGGCCCAACGCCCGCGCCGATGACCTACGGCGTTCGGGCCTCGTGCCAGCCCGATGGAGGGCGTCTCCTGATCCGATCGATCAGTCTATCGGTCGCGGGTATTTGCAGTCATAAGACCGTGAGCCGGAGTATTTACATATAAGTGGCCGATTATATGTCGTTTCAGATATTTAATCCAAATTTTTACGAAGGATATGTTTGTTTTGTCAGCGCATTCCGGCAATGCTAGGAGCGTTCATGACTGCGCATCCGACACGTGAGCGCACGACGGGACGGCTTCGGTATGAAGAATCGCGGATCGACGATCTGTTTGTCCATGATCGTGAAGGACGAGGCCCACGTTATCCGGCGTTGCCTCGATTCTGTTCGTCCGATCATCGATCATTGGATCGTCGTCGATACCGGCTCGACGGATGGAACCCAGGATGTCGTCCGTGCCGCGCTCGCGGACATACCGGGTGCCCTGGTCGAGCGCCTCTGGGTTGATTTCGCTTTCAACCGGAACGAGGCCTTGAAACTCGCGCGGCGTCACGCGCAGTACGCATTGATCATCGACGCCGACGATGAGCTGATCATCCCGGCGGACTTCACGATGCCGAAGCTGCGTGCGCCCGGCTATCGGTTCGAGATCATAGACGCGCACACGCGGTACTGGCGCAACCAGCTGGTCAGCACCCGGGAGAACTGGCGTTACCGGGGCGTCCTGCACGAATTCCTCAGCTGCCCCGGCGTGACAGAGACACCGATCCTCCCCCTCGCGATGCGTCGGGGCGACGACGGTGCCCGCCACCGCGACTCGACGGCGGACGCGCGGGATATCGCCGTCCTCGAGAAGGCGCTGGCGGTCGAGACGGACCCCTTCATGATCGCCCGGTACACGATGTACCTCGGCACCACCTACGACGCCGCCGGCGAGTACCGGAAAGCGCTCGCCTGCTTCCTGAAGCGGGCCGATCTCGGCGGATGGGACGAGGAGGTCTATTTCAACCTGCTGATGGCCGCGGTGAACGCGGAGCGCCTCGACGAGCCGGAGGACAGGGTGCTGCAGCTCTACGAGCGCGCCACCGCAATCCGTCCGGGACGGGCGGAGGCGCGCCACGGGGCCAGCCGATTCTGCAGGCTGAGGAAGCGGTTCGTGGAAGGCTATCGTTACGCCGAGGCGGGCTTGGCTCTCGAGCTTCCCAGCGAGGGCATCTCCCTGAACCCGTGGGTCTACGAGTATGGTTTGCTCGACGAGTTCGCCCTCAACGCGTACCACAGCGGCCAGTTCAGCGCCTGCGGACATGCCTGCCTGAAGATCCTCGAGCGAGCGCATGTCCCTCGGGAGGTCGCCATACGCGCCGGCGCCCTGGCCCGGGACGTGATGGCGCAGATGATCGATCCGGTCTGGGGTTGCCGGCACACACCCTACGCTCTGCCGTTCGTGCCGACGTGGTGACACGCACCGCGCGCGGATCGCCCGCGAGCCTCAGATCGCGGCGGATCTCCGCGAGCGCCGCGTGACGTCGGGTCCGATCGGAGGGCCGCTCAGCTGGACTTGCGCGGCCGCAGGAATTTCGGCCGGAACACCGCCATGGGCTCGTCGAAGCCGTTGAGCCGGTGCTCTCCCATTGGGATCGGGTCTCCCCAGAGGAAGTCCACGAAGGGCTTCGACATCAGCAGCGGCTCGCCGAGGGCGCGGTTCAGCTGCGCGATGCGGCTCGCGAGGTTCACGTCGCGGCCGATCACCGTGAAGTCGAGGCGTGAGCCGGACCCGACATTGCCGTAGGCGGCCTCGCCGTGGTGGAGCGCGATGCCGGCGGCCACCGGCACCGGGAACTGGTGCAGGGCGTTCGCCTCGTCGAGGGCCGCCAGGGCGTGCTGGGCCGCCGTGAGCGCGCCCTTGGCCGCGCCGCCCAGATCGTCGCCGGTTTCCCGGAAGATCGCCAGCAGGCCGTCGCCGAGATACTTCAGGACCTCGCCGCCCTCACGCTCGATCGGCGGCACGAGGCAGTCGAAGAACACGTTGAGCAGGCCCACCGCCTCCTCCGGCGTCATGTCGGCGGTGGTGCGGGTGTAGTCGCGCATGTCGGCGAACAGGATCGCCGAGCGGATCCGGGTCACCTGCCCGCGGCGGATGTCGCCGGCCAGGATCGCCCGGTGCGGCTCGTCGCCGACATAGAGCCGGAGCACGTGGTCGAGCTGCTTGTTGAGGACGCGCATCTCCATCACGGCCGCCAGCGCCGGCATGACGAAGCGGAGGATCGCGATGTCGTCGTCCCGGAACCCCTCGGGGGCCCGCGTGGCGAAGGTGATGCCGTTCTGCGTGCCGTTCGTGAAGAACAGGGGCGCGACGACGTAGTGGGTGTAGCCGCCGGCCTTCAGGTCGGGAACGATCGCGTAGGCGTCGTCCGGGGTCTTCGACAGGTCGAGGATGAGCCACTCCCCGGTCTCGTGGACCGTGTGGAACGGGCTGTTGAGGTACGCGTCCGTCGAGCGGGCCCCGTGGGGGAACAGCCGCACGGTGGTGCCGCCGTCCCGCGTCCAGATGCGGCCGACGCCGGCATATTCCGAGTGCAGGGTGTCGATCGCCGTGGAGGCCCGGTCCACCGGCACGCCGATCGCGATCAGGCGCTCGGCGAGCCCGGCCAGCATCTCCTCGGCGTTGGGCATCCGCGCGCCCTCGCCGAGAAGCCAGTCGCGGATGCCCACGGAGGGCTGGAGCGCGCCGAAGGGCACGTCGTCGGCCTCCGAGCCGTCCGCGAAGGCCGTCGGGGATCCGGGCGTTGGCGGGCGGCGTTCGAGCATGGCGCCAGACTGGATGCCGCGCGGCACCGAGGCAACGCGGGCGACGGGGAAGCGCCGCGCGGTCCGCGGCGCGGGCTCAGTTGTCCAGGAAGCTCCTGAGCTTCCGGCTGCGCGAGGGATGCTTCAGCTTCCGCAGCGCCTTCGCCTCGATCTGGCGGATGCGCTCGCGGGTCACCGAGAACTGCTGGCCGACTTCCTCCAGGGTGTGGTCGGTGTTCATGCCGATGCCGAAGCGCATGCGCAGCACGCGCTCCTCGCGGGGCGTGAGCGAGGCGAGCACGCGCGTCGTGGTCTCGCGCAGGTTCGACTGGATCGCCGCGTCGATCGGCAGGACGACGTTCTTGTCCTCGATGAAGTCGCCGAGGTGGCTGTCCTCCTCGTCGCCGATGGGCGTCTCGAGGGAGATCGGCTCCTTGGCGATCTTCAGGACCTTGCGGACCTTCTCCAGCGGCATGGCCAGCTTCTCGGCCAACTCCTCCGGGGTCGGCTCGCGGCCGATCTCGTGCAGCATCTGGCGCGACGTGCGGACGATCTTGTTGATCGTCTCGATCATGTGCACCGGGATGCGGATGGTCCGGGCCTGGTCGGCGATCGAGCGGGTGATCGCCTGCCGGATCCACCACGTGGCGTAGGTCGAGAACTTGTAGCCGCGGCGGTACTCGAACTTGTCGACCGCCTTCATCAGGCCGATGTTGCCCTCCTGGATCAGGTCCAGGAACTGCAGGCCGCGGTTCGTGTACTTCTTGGCGATCGAGATCACGAGGCGCAGGTTCGCCTCGATCATCTCCTTCTTGGCCTGCCGGGCCTCGCGCTCGCCCTTCTGGACCATGTTGACGATGCGGCGGTACTCGCCGATCTCCAGGCCCGTCTCCGAGGCGAGGTCGAGGATCTGCGCGCGCAGCTCCGCCACCTGCCTCGAGCCGCGCTCGACCAGGTTCTTCCAGCCCTTGCCGCCGAGCGTACCGACGCGCTCCATCCAGTTCGGATCGAGCTCGTAGCCCTGGTAGTGGCGCAGGAACTCGTCGCGGGCCACGCCGTGGCTTTCGGCGAAGCGCATTAGCCGGCCCTCGTGGCCGATCAGCTGCTTGTTGATCGAGTAGAGCTGGCCGACCAGCGCCTCGATGCGGTTGTTGTTCAGAGACAGGGACTTCACGTCGGCGACGACGATGTCCTTCAGCTCGATCTGCTTCTGGTTCTGGGCCGGGGTGTTCTGCTCGCCGGCGGCCTTGCGCTCGGTGCCCTCAATCTGGAACTTGCGCAGCTTGCGGTAGTTCGCGGCGATCGCGTCGAAGGTCTCGAGGACCCGCGGCTTGATCTCCGCCTCCATGGCGGCGAGCGAGACGTTGTTCTCGAGGTCGTCCTCGTCGTCGCCACCCTCCGGCGGCGCGGGCGGCTCCGCGTCGTCCCCGCCATCCTCGCCCTCGGCGATCTGCGGCGCGTTCTTGCCGTCCGGGCCCGCGTAGGTCGCCTCGAGGTCGATGATGTCGCGCAGGAGGACCTTGCCCTCCACGAGCTCGTCCCGCCAGATGATGATCGCCTGGAAGGTCAGCGGGCTCTCGCAGAGGCCCGCGATCATCGCCTCGCGGCCGGCCTCGATGCGCTTGGCGATGGCGATCTCGCCCTCGCGGGACAGGAGCTCCACCGAGCCCATCTCGCGCAGGTACATGCGCACCGGATCGTCGGTGCGGTCGGTCGGCTCCTTGGTGGTCGTGGCGACCGCGACGGCGCGCGCCGGCGCGACCTCGGCGACCTCGCCGCCTTCGGCCTCCTCCTCCTCGCCGTCCGCGGCCTTCTCGCCCGCGGCCTCGTCGGTCTCCTCGGCCTCGACGACGTTGATGCCCATCTCGGAGAGCTGCGAGAGCACGTCCTCGAGCTGGTCCGGATCGGACTGCCCCTCGGGCAGGACCTCGTTGACCTCTTCATAGGTCACGTAGCCGCGCTTCTTGGCGAGCTTGACCATCCGCTTGACCGAAGCATCCGTCAGGTCGAGGAGCGGCCCGTCGGTCTGCTGCTCGGGGGCAGCGTCCGTCTCGTCCCGTTCCGTTGCCTTCGTCGCCATGATCAGCCTATTGTTTCGCACGCGGCGCGTAGCGGAGGCCCCGATGAGGCCGGTCCACGCCGTCGGCGCCGCTGTATGAGATCGGCGCCGGATCGCTCCGGTCGCCGTGAGTCGTCGGTTTCCGTATGCAAGCCCGAGGCTTGACCGATTGTTAACTATGGCGGGACACGTCACCCCGCCACCGCCATGACACAGGCATCACACGGCCGTCGAGTCGCTCGACACCGGTGCATCGGCCTCCGCCTCGGCGGCGATGACGGTTTCCAGCCTCGCCTTCACTTCGCAGAGCCATGCCCACCCGGCATCGGTCGGATCGTCCTCAAACGCCTGCCGTGCTTCGCGAAGTTCGCTATGTAGCGCTCCTGCCTGCCGGTGCAAGATCATCGCCTGTCGGAGCGCGTCTGCGCGGTGGGCAGGATCGGCGTGCGGGGCCAGGGTCGTGCGGTCCCGCGAGCGGGCCAGGGCGAGGATTCGGTCGGCCGCCCCTGTGAGTCCAGCGCGATTGATGCGGTTCTGCAACACCTCGGGCGCCGTGTCCTCGTCCTCGGCCGCGCAGGCCAGCAGGACCGACAGCAGCGCCCGGGCGTCGGGATCGGCGAAGTCGAGCTCGGCCGCCTCCTCGCCGAACTCCGCCATCATCTCGGGATGGGCCAGCAGGGTGCCGACGATCACCGCCTCGCGCACCGGGGCGGCGCCCGTGAAGCCCGCCGAGGCCGTCACCGAGGGACTCGGGCTCCCGGTGATGCGCGGCGAGACCGGCTCGCCGGGCCGGGTGAAGCGCTGGCGCCCGCGCGGGGCCGCGCCGGCGGCGCGGTTGGCGCGGGGCGACAGGCCGCGCAGGCGCTCCTCGACATCGTCGCGATAGTAGCGCCGCACGGTCTCGTCGCGGATCGTCGCGACGGTGGTGCGCAGAGTCTGGGTCAGGCCCGCGCGGCGCTCCGGCGTGTCGACCGGTCCCGCCTCGAGGGCGCGCCGCCACAGCAGCTCCGAGAGGGGAAGCGCGGCCGCGAGCACCTGGTCGATGGCCGTCGGGCCACCCGAGCGCAGCAGGTCGTCCGGATCCTGGCCGCCCGGCAGCAGCGCGATCCGCAGCGAGCGGCCGGGCTCGAGGAGCGGCAGCGCGATGTCGAGGGCCCGGAAGGCCGCCCGCTGGCCGGCCTTGTCGCCGTCGAAGCACAGGATCGGCTCGTCGGCGTGGCGCCAGAGCAGCCCGAGCTGGTCCTCGGTGAGAGCGGTGCCCAGCGGCGCCACCGTCTCGGGATGGCCCGCGAGCGTCATGGCGATGACGTCGACGTAGCCCTCCACCGCGATGATCGAGCCGCGATCATGCGCGGCCTTGCGGGCGCCGTGCAGGTTGTAGAGCGTCCGGCCCTTGTGGAAGAGCGGCGTCTCCGGCGAGTTGAGGTACTTGGCGCGCACCTCCTTGGCGAGCGCCCGGCCGCCGAAGGCCACGACCCGGCCGCGGGTGTCGGTGATCGGGAACATCACCCGGTCGCGGAAATAGTCGTAGGGGACGGAGCCCCCCTCCCCCGCCGCGAGCAGGCCGAGTTCGACCATCAGCGCCTTCTCGACCCCCTGCCCGGCGAGGTGGTCGCGTAGGGCGTAGCGCTCGCCCGGCGCGTAGCCGAGGCGGAAGGCCCGCTGCGTCTCGTCCCGCAACCCGCGCCGCTCGAGATAGGCGCGGGCCTCGCTGCCCTGGCCCGACCGCAGGCGCTCCTCGAACCAGCGCGCAGCCATCTCCATGACCTCGATCGCCCCGGCCCGCTTCTGCTCGCTGGCCCGGTTGTCCTCGGTGGGCGCCGGCAGGCTGACGCCGGCCTCGCCCGCCAGCCGCTCGACCGCCTCGGGGAAGCTGAGGCCCTCCGTCTCCATCAGGAAGGTGAAGATGTCCCCGTGCTTGGAGGACGAGAAGCAGTGGTAGAACTGCTTCTGGTCGTTCACGTAGAAGGACGGCGTCTTCTCGGCGTTGAACGGCGACAGGCCGCGCCACTCGCGGCCGGCCTTCTTCAACTGCACGCGGCGGCCGACCACCGACGAGGCCGGCAGCCGGGAACGGATCTCTTCCAGGATGTGGGGCGGATAGCGCACGGGGCCTGGGACGGGTTGCGTGAACCCGCTCCTATAGCGCGAGAGGCGTGACCGAGTCCCTCACACGCCCGGAATCCGGTGGAGGATTGCGGGGAGAGGTTCAGCCCTTCGCCGCCAGCGCGGCCTTCACCAGGCCGCTCGCCTTGCCGAAATCCATGCGGCCCGCGAAGGTGCCCTTCAGGGCGGCGATCACCTTGCCCATGTCCTTCGGGCCGGCCGCGCCGGTCTCGAGGATCGCCGCCTCGACTGCGGCCTTCGTCTCGGTCTCGTCCATCTGCTTCGGCAGGAACGTCTCGACGATGGCGATCTCGGCGCGCTCGTTGGCGGCGAGTTCCGGCCGGCCGCCCTGCTCGTAGACCGCGGCCGATTCGGTGCGCTGCTTGATCATCTTCTGGAGCAGCGACAGGATCTCCTCGTCGGAGATCGGCTCCTTGCCGTTGCCGCGGGCCTCGATGTCCCGGTCTTTCAGGGCGGCCTGAATCATCCGGACGGTCGCCAGCCGCTCCTTGTCGCCGGCCTTCATGGCCTCCTTCATCTCGGTGGTGAAGCGCGCGCGCAGCATCTCGATGAACCTTCCAACGGTCGAAGCGGGGGGCTGGCCTGCGATTTGCGGGTGTTGAGCCCTGCCGGCAGCGGAGCCACATTGACCCCATCGCGGGCCGCTCGCTAAGAGCGCCGCACACGATCATGCCGCAAGCCGAGAGCGCCGCAACCCGGCGCCCGCCTTCGGCCGGACATAAGCGAGACTCAGCCCATGCTGCAAGACGCCGCCGCGCATGCCCCCGAGCCTCAGGCTCCCGAGCCTTGGGCCGAGCCCGTCGCGACGGCCCTGCTGGTCCTGGCCGACGGCACCATCCTGGAGGGATTCGGCATCGGCCAGACCGGCGTGGCCGACGGTGAGGTCTGCTTCAACACCGCGATGACCGGTTACCAGGAGATCCTGACGGACCCGTCCTACGCCGGTCAGATCGTCACCTTCACCTTCCCGCATATCGGCAATGTCGGCACCAACGACGAGGATCTGGAGAGCCTCGAGGCGGCGCCGGCCTCGGGCGTCCGCGGTACCGTCATCGCCTCGGCGGTGACGAATCCGTCGAACTGGCGGTCCTCGTCGCATCTCGACGGCTGGCTCCGGGCCCGCGGCATCGTCGGCATCACGGGCGTCGACACCCGGGCGCTCACCGCCCGCATCCGCGACCAGGGCATGCCGAACGCGGTGATCGCCAACGATCCCGAGGGCAAGTTCGACCGCGAGGCCCTGAAGGCCCGCGCCGCGGCCCTCGCGCCGATGGAGGGGCTCGACCTCGTGCCGCCGGTGACCAGCCGCGCGCCGTCGGAATGGTCCGAGACCGTATGGGCGCTCGGCAACGGCTACGGCAAGCGCGCCTCCGGCGAGGGCCTGAAGGTCGTGGCCATCGATTACGGCGTGAAGCGCAACATCCTGCGGCTGCTGGCCCAGGCCGGCTGCGACGTCACCGTGGTGCCGGCGACCACCACAGCGGACGAGATCCTGGCGCTGAAGCCGGACGGCGTGTTCCTGTCGAACGGCCCCGGCGACCCGGCCGCCACCGGCGCCTACGCGGTCCCGGTGATTCGCAAGCTTCTCGACGAGAAGGTGCCGACCTTCGGCATCTGTCTCGGCCACCAGCTGATGGGTCTCGCCCTCGGCGGCCGGACCGTGAAGATGGGCCAGGGCCACCACGGTGCGAACCACCCGGTGAAGGACAAGACCACCGGCAAGGTCGAGATCGTGTCGATGAACCACGGCTTCGCGGTGGACCCGGACAGCCTGCCGGAGACGGCCGTGGAGACCCACGTGTCGCTGTTCGACGGCTCGAATTGCGGCCTGACCCTCACCGACCGCCCGGCCTTCTCGGTGCAGCACCACCCGGAGGCCTCCCCCGGCCCGCGCGACAGCCACTACCTCTTCGAGCGCTTCGTGACGCTGATGCGCTCGGGTGAGCCCGAGCGCGCCTGACGCGTCGTCCTCGCGAGCGCGGCAGAGCCGCGGCGCGCGGCCTTTCAGTCCTGCGTCCCGATCCCAATCGGGCCGCGGCGGGGCCATAAAATCCGCTAGATCGGACGGCTTAAGGGAGCCCACGACGGCCCCTGAACGGCGGCGCATCCGCGCCCGGCGACGGCGGCCCGTCGCAGGGGATTGCCGGATGACCATCGACGAGGCGCGCGACGATTTCTCCCGCCTGCACCGCAGCTTCACCTTCCATCTCGGCGTCGCCGCGGGCCTGTCCTGGCTGACCGCCCTCTACGCCGCCGTCTACGCCCCCTGGGTGCGCAACATCCGGGCGCTGATCGATCCGACCGGCGGCTTCGACCGCGTCGAGAGCACGGTGTCCTACCTCTTCGCCATGCCGGCGGTCCTCGCCCTCGCCTGGGTCTCGGTCTATTTCGGCCGCGAGGCCCTGCGCCGCGCGCAGACGCTCTCGAACGTCGCCGTGGAATTCGCGGCCGCCGCATTGGTGGCCTTCGGGGTGTTCTACCTCTCGATCGACCGGGCGGTCGCCGCGCTCCACGCCGGCTTCTGAGACGGATCGGGGCGGCCAGAGCCGCCCCGGCGCCTACTGGACCTTCTCGAACAGCGGCTCGAACCGCTTGGCGGCCAGCTTGTTCTGCGGCACCGCCCGGGCCGCCTCCAGGTTCTCGGGCTTGTCGCCGACCTGGACGAGGCCGACCATCCCCATGATGTAGTGCGGCGAGCACTTGATGCCGTAGAGGCCGGGCTTGTCGAAGGTCACGGCCTCCTCCTTGCCGACCACCGTCTTGAACGGCCCCGCGCCCTCGGGCGCCATCCCCTTGATCAGCTCGGCATTGTGACCCTTGTCGGCCGGCACGAACCGCACCGTGTCGCCGGGCTGGATTTTCACGAAGGCTGGGTCGAAGACCATCATCCCGCCCGGACCGCTATTCAAGGTCTTGATGGCGACCTCCGAAGCGTTCGCGCCCGTCATCGGGCCGATCAGAAGTATCGCGAAGAGTGTCGCTAGCCTGAGCATTTTCAGTCTCGAACGATGATGATGTCGATCGGCGCGCTGGCCGATCCATCGGAGCTTAAGGTCCGGCGTCAATTTCCTGCAAGAAATCGATGAATTCTTGTGAGAATTTATAAATTCTCCAAATCGAAGGATCGATGCCGCATCCATGCGCCGGGCGCGCGGCCAGACTGCGCGGTTGTCCCGGCCTTCCAATGCGCCCGTCGCCCGTGTAAACGCGGGGCTCAACGACATTCCCGCCACGCGCGTCCGGGAGCAGGGCTCACTCGAGCCGTGCCCGATCGGGCGCGCTTGGCCTGAGAAGGCCCACGATGCCCAAACGCACCGACATCTCCTCGATCCTGATCATCGGTGCGGGTCCGATCATCATCGGACAGGCCTGCGAGTTCGATTATTCCGGCACCCAGGCCTGCAAGGCGCTCCGCGAGGAGGGCTACCGCATCGTCCTGGTGAACTCGAACCCCGCGACCATCATGACCGACCCGGACATGGCGGACGCGACCTACGTCGAGCCGATCACCCCGGAGATCGTCGCCAAGATCATCGAGAAGGAGCGCCCCGACGCGATCCTGCCCACGATGGGCGGCCAGACGGCGCTCAACTGCGCCCTGTCGCTGCAGAAGATGGGCGTGCTCGCGAAGTACGGCGTGCAGATGATCGGCGCCACCGCCGAGGCCATCGACAAGGCCGAGGACCGGAGCCTGTTCCGCGACGCCATGACCAAGATCGGGCTCGACACCCCGAAATCGGCGCTCGCCAACGCGTCTGCCGCCAAGAAGGCGGACCGTCAGGCCTACCTGGCCGAGATCGCCAGGATCGAGGCGGCGAACAGCGATCCGGCGGCGCGCCAGACCGCGCTGGCGGCCTACGAGAAGAGCTGGGCCGCGGGTGAGACCGAGCGGCGCAAGCGCTACGGTGAGCACGCGATCGGGCAGGCGCTGATCGCGCTGGCCGAGGTCGGCCTGCCGGCGATCATCCGGCCGTCCTTCACCATGGGCGGCACCGGCGGCGGCATCGCGTACAACCGCGAGGAGTTCCTCGACATCGTCGAGCGCGGCATCGACGCGTCGCCGACCAACGAGGTGCTCATCGAGGAGAGCGTGCTCGGCTGGAAGGAGTACGAGATGGAGGTCGTCCGGGACCGGAACGACAACTGCATCATCGTCTGCTCCATCGAGAACATCGACCCGATGGGCGTGCACACGGGCGATTCGATCACCGTCGCCCCGGCGCTGACGCTCACCGACAAGGAATACCAGGTGATGCGCGACGCGTCCCTGGCGGTGCTCCGCGAGATCGGCGTCGAGACCGGCGGCTCCAACGTGCAGTTCGCGATCAACCCCGAGAACGGGCGCATGATCGTGATCGAGATGAACCCGCGCGTCTCGCGCTCCTCGGCGCTCGCCTCCAAGGCCACCGGCTTCCCGATCGCCAAGGTCGCGGCCAAGCTCGCGGTCGGCTACACGCTCGACGAGATCGCCAACGACATCACCGGCGGCGCGACCCCGGCCTCGTTCGAGCCGACGATCGACTACGTCGTCACCAAGATTCCGCGCTTCGCCTTCGAGAAGTTCCCGGGCGCCGAGCCGACGCTGACCACCGCCATGAAGTCGGTAGGCGAGGCCATGGCGATCGGCCGCTGCTTCGCCGAATCGCTTCAGAAGGCCCTGCGCTCGCTCGAGACCGGCCTGACCGGCCTCGACGACATCGAGATCGAGGGGCTCGGCAAGGGCGACGACCACAACGCCATCAAGGCGGCGATCGGCACCCCGACCCCGGACCGGCTGCTCAAGGTCGCGCAGGCCCTGCGGCTCGGCGTGAGCCACGAGCAGGTCTACGCCTCCTGCAAGATCGACCCGTGGTTCCTCGAGCAGCTCCAGGCGATCATCGACCTCGAGAACCGCGTGAAGGCCCACGGCCTGCCGAAGACGGCCGGCGCCTTCCGCCAGCTCAAGGCCGCCGGTTTCTCGGACGCCCGCCTCGCGGTGCTGGCCAAAACCGACGAGGCCGCCGTCAGCGCGGCCCGGCGCGCGCTGGCGGTGCGCCCGGTCTACAAGCGGATCGACACCTGCGCGGCCGAGTTCAAGTCGCCCACCGCCTACATGTACTCGACCTACGTGGCGCCGTTCGCGGGCGCGGTCGTGGACGAGGCGGAGCCCTCGGATCGCAAGAAGGTCGTGATCCTCGGCGGCGGCCCGAACCGGATCGGCCAGGGCATCGAGTTCGACTATTGCTGCTGCCACGCCTGCTTCGCGCTGTCGGACGCCGGCTACGAGACCATCATGGTCAACTGCAACCCGGAGACGGTCTCGACCGACTACGACACCTCGGACCGGCTCTACTTCGAGCCGCTGACCGCCGAGGACGTGCTGGAGATCATCGAGACCGAGCGGCAGGCCGGCACCCTGCACGGCGTGATCGTGCAGTTCGGCGGCCAGACCCCGCTGAAGCTCGCCCGCGCCCTCGAGGCCGCCGGCGTGCCGATCCTCGGCACCTCGCCCGACGCGATCGACCTCGCCGAGGACCGGGACCAGTTCAAGCGGCTCCTCGACAAGCTCGCGATGAAGCAGCCGAAGAACGGCATCGCCTACTCGGTGGAGCAGAGCCGGCTGGTGGCCGAGACGCTCGGCCTGCCCTTCGTGGTCCGCCCGAGCTACGTGCTCGGCGGCCGCGCCATGGCGATCATCCGCGACGAGACGCAGTTCGCCGACTACCTGCTCGACACGCTGCCGAGCCTGATCCCCTCCGAGGTGAAGGCCCGCTACCCGAACGACAAGACCGGCCAGATCAACACGGTGCTGGGCAAGAACCCGCTCCTGTTCGACCGCTACCTCTCGGACGCGGTCGAAGTCGACGTCGACGCAGTCTGCGACGGCAAGGACGTGTTCATCGCCGGCATCATGGAGCACATCGAGGAGGCCGGCATCCATTCCGGCGATTCGGCCTGCTCGCTGCCGCCGCGCTCGCTCTCGGCCGAGATCATGGACGAGCTGGAGCGGCAGACCAAGGCCATGGCGCTGGCGCTCAACGTCGTCGGCCTGATGAACGTGCAGTACGCCATCAAGGACGGCACGATCTACGTGCTGGAGGTGAACCCCCGCGCCTCGCGCACGGTGCCGTTCGTCGCCAAGGTCATCGGCGAGCCGATCGCCAAGATCGCGGCCCGGATCATGGCGGGCGAGCCGCTCGCGACCTTCGGCCTGAAGCCCAAGACCCTGCCGCACATCGCCGTGAAGGAAGCGGTCTTCCCCTTCGCCCGCTTCCCCGGCGTCGACGTGCTGCTCGGACCGGAGATGCGCTCCACCGGCGAGGTGATCGGGCTCGACGCCAGCTTCGGCGTGGCCTTCGCCAAGAGCCAGCTCGGCTCGGGCACCCAGGTACCGAAGGCGGGCGCCGTCTTCGTCTCGGTGCGGGATGCCGACAAGGCCCGCATCCTGCCGACCATGAAGCTCCTGTCCGATCTCGGCTTCACCATCCTGGCGACCGGCGGCACGCAGCGCTACCTCGCGGAGAACGGCGTTCCGGCCGAGCGGATCAACAAGGTTCTCGAGGGCCGGCCGCACGTGGTCGACGCGATCAAGAACGGCGGGATCCACCTCGTCCTGAACACCACCGAGGGGGCCGGCGCCCTCTCGGACTCGCGCTCGCTCCGGCGCGCGGCCCTCTTGCATAAGGTGCCGTATTACACCACTCTAGCCGGCGCGATGGCCGCGGCCGAGGGGATCAAGGCCTATCTAGAAGGCGATCTCAAGGTCCGCGCGTTGCAGGAATACTTCGCGGCCTGAACCTCAGGGTTCCGCTGACTTCATTTCATGGCCCGGGGAGAGTGCTGCACTCTCGGCCGGGCCTCTTCATTGTGGCGCGAGACGATGGCGATAGACAAGGTTCCGATCACGGTGCGCGGGCTGGCAGCCCTCGAAGAGGAGCTGAAGCACCGCCAGCAGGTGGAGCGCCAGCGCATCATCCAGGCGATCGCGGAGGCCCGCGCGCTCGGCGACCTGTCGGAGAACGCCGAGTACCACGCCGCCAAGGAGGCGCAGTCCCACAACGAGGGCCGCGTCCTCGAACTGGAGAGCATGATCGCGCGGGCCGAAGTGATCGACGTCACGAAGCTCTCGGGCGACAGGATCAAGTTCGGCGCCACCGTGAAGCTCGTCGACGAGGACACGGAGGAGGAGAAGACCTACCAGATCGTGGGAGAGCCGGAGGCCGACGTGCGCTCGGGCCGGGTCTCGATCACCTCGCCGATCGCCCGCGCGCTGATCGGCAAGGGCGTCGGCGACACGGTCGAGGTCACCACGCCCGGGGGCGGCAAGTCCTACGAGGTCGTCGCCGTCCAGTACGGCGGCTGAGCCGATGCGCCCGCGTACGTGGGGCCGGCTCGCCGGCCTGCTCCTCGGTGCCGTCGCGGGGTCCGCGGCGGCGAGCGACTTTCCGCCGACTCCGGTCTTCTCCGACGTCCGGGTCGACGTGCGGCCGCTCCTGAACAAGGGCGCGGGGCTGCAGGCCGAGGCGCTGGCCGGCGACCTGACCGACGCCCTGCGGAAGAACTTCGCCGGTCGGATCGGCGGCCGCGGGCCGCGCCTCGTCGTGGTCGTGACGAGCCTGTCGCTGCGGCCCTATGTCGGCAGCGGTTCCCTGCGCGGCCTGGGCGGCAACTTCGAGACCGACTACATGGAGGGCGAGGCGCTGCTCGTCGGGCCCAAGGGGCAGGTGCTCGGGCGCTACCCGCAGATGACCGCGACGCCGTCGAGCTACGGCGGCGCGTGGTACGATCCGCAATTCGAGCAGCGCCGGCTCGCCGCCATCGCCGACATCTACGCCCAGTGGCTCGCCCGCGACCTGCCGCGGGATTAGAAGGCGGCCGCCGGCCCCGGTCGGCAGCGTGGGGCGTATCCGGTGAGGAGCATGGCAAGCATCGACGTGTCGGAGGCGCAGAGCGCGCCGGTCAGCAATTCGGACCCACGGCGCGAGCGCCTGCCCGAGCTCGCCCGCGCCCGCGCCTGGATCGTCACGGACGGCAAGGCCGGCGACGAGAACCAGTGCGTCGGCATCGCCGAGACCCTGGGTCTCGACTTCGAGATCCGGAAGGTGCCGGCCTCAGGACCATTCGGCTGGATGGCGCCCTGGGGGCCGATCGACCCGCGCGAGGGCCCGCGCCGCCGCGCCGGAGCCCTGTCGGGCCCCTACCCCGACATCCTGATCGCCTCCGGCCGCCGGTCGGTCCCGTACCTGCGGACCGTGCGGCGCGCGACCGGCGGCCGGACCTTCACGGCCTTCCTGAAGGATCCGCGGACCGGCGCCGAAAGCGCCGACTTCATCTGGGTGCCGGATTACGACGATCTGCGCGGTCCCAACGTCTTCACCACGCTCACGGCGCCGCACCTCGTCACCGCGGCGCGCCTGGCCGCGGCCCGGGCCCGGCCGGATCCGCGGCTCGCGCGCCTCGACGGCCCGCGGGTGGCGGTGCTGGTCGGCGGCGACAGCCGTCACCTGAGCTACCGCAAGACCGACATGAACCGCCTCGTGGAGGATCTGCGCGGGCTGGCCGCGCAGGGCTGCCGGCTGATGGTGACGATCTCCCGCCGGACGCCGAACCCGCTCCGCGATGCCGTGAAGGTGCTCGCCGCCGAGACTGGTGGGTTCCTCTGGGACGGGAGCGGCGACAACCCCTACGTGGCCATGCTGGCGCTCGCCGAGGCGATCGTCGTGACCTCCGACTCGGCCAACATGGTGAGCGAGGCGGTGTCCACCGGCGCGCCGGTCCTGCTGTTCGACCTGCCGCGTACCTATATCCGGCATCGGCGCATGTTCGCCGGGCTGGCCATCGCCGGGGCGCTGCGACCGTTCACCGGTCAGTTGGCAGATCTGACGTACAAGCCGATCGACGCGACTCCGGTGATCGCCCGGGCGCTCGCCGACGCCTATGCCGCGCGCCGCGCGGCCGGACCGGCCTGAGGAGACCGAGACAGATGGCCCACACCCACGCCAAGCTCGTCATCATCGGCTCGGGACCCGCCGGCTACACGGCGGCGATCTACGCCGCCCGCGCCATGGTCGAGCCGTTGCTGATCTCCGGCTTCCAGCCGGGCGGCCAGCTCATGATCACCACGGATGTCGAGAACTACCCGGGCTTCGCCGAGGCCATCCCGGGCCCCTGGCTGATGGAGCAGATGCGCCTCCAGGCCGAGCACGTCGGTACCCGGATCGTCTCGGAATACATCACGAAGGTCGATCTCGAGCAGCGGCCGTTCCGCCTCGAGGCCGATTCCGGCGAGACCTACTCGTGCGACGCCCTGGTCATCGCCACCGGGGCGCAGGCCAAGTGGCTCGGCATCCCGTCCGAGGCGGCGTTCCAGGGCGGCGGCGTCTCGGCCTGCGCGACCTGCGACGGGTTCTTCTTCCGCGGCAAGGACGTCGTGGTGGTCGGCGGCGGCAACACCGCGGTCGAGGAGGCCCTGTACCTCGCCAACATCGCCAGCAAGGTGACGGTGGTCCACCGCCGCGACAGCTTCCGCGCCGAGCGGATCCTTCAGGAGCGCCTGTTCAAGCACCCGAACGTCGAGGTGCTGTGGCACCGCGAGATTTCCGAGATCTGCGGCGTGCAGAAGCCGGCACCGAACGTGACGCACGTCCGTCTCAAGGATCCGCGCTCGGGCGAGATCAGCGAGGTGAAGGCCGACGGCGTCTTCGTGGCGATCGGCCATCAGCCGGCGACCGCCATCTTCGAGGGTCAGCTGCCCATGCGCCACGGCGGCTATCTCACCGTGAAGCCCGGCACGACCGAGACCGAGATCCCGGGCGTGTTCGCCGCCGGCGACGTCACGGACGACGTCTACCGCCAAGCGATCACCGCCGCCGGCATGGGCTGCATGGCGGCTCTGGAGGCGGAGAAGTTCCTGGCCAATCTCGAGATCGGTGAGAGCCCGGTCCAGGCCGCCGCGGCGGAATGACGGCCGGACGGGCCTCCGCACCTCCCGCGCGAAGCCGTCGGGCCCCGCATTTCAACAAGTTCGCGCTGCTTATGCTTGCGCAGGACCATGCACCGTGTGCATAGGAGTGCTGACTGCGCCGGGATGCACCGATTGCATGCCCGCGCGGTGTCGGGAGCGGCCATCCGCACGCGGCACCGCGCAGTTCGCCCGGTGATCTGCCCGCCGCTTCGCGCCCCTTCTCCACCCCGGGCGCGACCCGCGGGCGCGCGCTGGTAGGGGTTCTCGCCTTGGACTGGGACAAGATCCGGATCTTCCTCAACGTCGCGGAGGCGGGGAGCTTCACCAAGGCGGGTGACGATATCGGGCTCAGCCAATCGGCGGTCAGCCGCCAGATCAGCGCCCTGGAGCGCGAGCTCAAGGCGCCGCTCTTCCACCGCCATGCCCGCGGCCTCCTTCTGACCGAGCAGGGCGACCTGCTGTTCCGCGCCGCGCGGGACATGAAGCTGCGCCTGGAGAATACCCGGGCCCGCCTCGTCGAGACCTCCGAGCGGCCGACCGGCGACCTCAAGGTCACCACCACGGTGGGCCTCGGCACGTCCTGGCTGTCGCAGCGGGTCGGCGAGTTTCTGGACCTCTACCCGGACGTGCGCATCGAGCTGATCCTCACCAACGAGGAGCTCGATCTGGCCATGCGCGAGGCCGACGTGGCGATCCGCATGCGCCGCCCGGCGCAGCCGGACCTGATCCAGCGGCGGCTGTTCACCGTGCACTACCACGCCTTCGCCAGCCCGGATTACGTGAAGCGGTTCGGCGAGCCCAAGACCATCGAGGAGCTCGACGACCACCGCCTCGTCTCCTTCGGCGGCAACGAGCCCTCGTACCTGCTGGCCGCCCACTGGCTCGCCGATGCGGGCCGCGAGGGCCGCGAGCGGCGCCAGGTCCACCTGACAGTGAACAATATCGGCGCCCTGCAGCGCGCCATGGAGGCCGGCGCCGGCATCGGCATCTTGCCCGATTACGCGGTGGATGGCGGCCAGCAGCTCGTGCAGGTGCTTCGCGAGACCGAGATGCCGAGCCTGGAGAGCTACCTCGTCTACGCCGAGGAGATGCGCTCGGTCGCCCGGGTGCAGGCGTTCCGCGACTTCCTCGTCTCGAAGGCGCAGCGCTGGACCTACTGAGCATCCGATGGTTGGATCCGGCTCCTCACGGAGACGATTCGATGCGCGCTGCTCTCTACGCTCTGATCCTCGTCGCGGGCTCCACCGGCGCGATGGCGGATGACTGCGCGGAAGCTTGGTACCAACGCAACCTGATCTACAAGCAGGCCGGCTACTGCTTCACCACGCCGCGCGCGGTCCGGACCTTCGGCAACGCCGATTGCCGGTACGACGCCATGGATCGCGTGCCGCTCTCGCGCCAGGAGCAGGCGACGGTGGCGGATCTGCAGGCCTTCGAGCGGGCCCATGCCTGCCCGCGCTAGGCCGCGGACCGTCGACCTCGTGGGCCGGGCAGCGTAGGAGCCGCGTCGTCGCTGCGGAAGCCGCGCCAGATCAGCGCGGCTCCGGCAGGCCCGTGCTCACACGAACAGGCGCTCGCCCTCGAGGCCCTTGTAGAGGCCGGCGACCTGCTCGCCGTAGCCGTTGTAGATCAGCGTCGGCACGCGCTGATCGGTGCCGAGGACGCGCTCGGTCGCCTGGCTCCAGCGCGGGTGCGGCACGGCCGGGTTCACGTTCGCCCAGAAGCCGTACTCCGAGGCCTGCAGACCCTCCCAGAAGGTCTTCGGCCGGTCGGCCGTGAACGAGATCTTCACCAGTGACTTGGCCGACTTGAACCCGTACTTCCACGGCACCGCGACGCGGATCGGCGCCCCGAACTGGTTGGGCAGCGGCTTGCCGTAGATCCCCGTGACCATGAAGGCGAGGTCGTTCCCGGCCTCAGCCAGGGTCAGGCCCTCCGTGTAGGGCCAGGGATAGAAGAACGCCCGCTGGCCGGGCGCCATCGCCTTGTCCATGAACGTCTCGAAGCGGATGTACTTCGCGCCGGAGGCGGGCTTGGCCAGCGCCACGAGCTTCGCCAGCGGGAATCCGGTCCAGGGCACCGCCATCGACCACGCCTCGACGCAGCGGTGACGGTAGAGACGCTCCTCTAGGCCGACCTTCCGGATCAGGTCGTCGACGCCGATCTCGAACGGCTTCTCGACGAGCCCGTCGATCTTCAGGGTCCAGGGCTGCGTCTTGAGGGCGTTGGCCGCCGGCAGCACCGTCTTCGACGTGCCGAACTCGTAGAAATTGTTGTAGTCGGCGCTGAAGCGCTCCGGGGTCAGGGGGCGGTCGAGCGTGTAGGCGGGGTTCTGCGGCGCCGGGTAGAGCGGCTGGTCGCCCGCCGCCGCGAGGGCCGCGCGCCCACCCAGGAGCGAGCCGGCCGCGAGCCCGGCCGCGCCGCCGATCAGGGCCCGCCGATTGAGGAAGACGGCCTCCGGCGTCGCCAGATGCTCCGGAATCTCCCAACCGCGCCTGCGCTTGATCAACATGGCCGTCTCCTCGGATCTCCTGCCTGCACAACCCACAGATCGGCCGCGGCCGACAGGGGCGCAAGCGCCGCAGCCTCACCTTTCGGCGAACGGCGCGCAGGAGTTACGCCGCCCGTGAGCGGCACCGGGACGCAGGCCGTCTTCCGCCGCGCGGACGACGCTCAGGCCGGCGGCGTCTCGTCGCGCAGCATCCGCCGCAGCACCTTGCCGACGTTGGTCTTCGGCAGGGTCTCGTGGAGCACCACGCGGCGGGGAACCTTGTAGCCGGTGAGCTGTGTGCGGGCATGCGCCCGCAGGATATCGGTGGAGACCGACGGGTCCTTCAGGACCACGTGGGCCACCACCATCTCGCCGGTCTCCTCGCTCGGCGCGCCGACCACCGCGCATTCGAGCACGGCCGGGTGGGCCGCCAGCACGTCCTCGACCTCGTTCGGATAGACGTTGAAGCCGGAGACGAGGATCATGTCCTTCATCCGGTCGACGATCCGGACCTGGCCGTCCGCCTGCAGGATCGCGACGTCGCCCGTCCGGAAGAACCCGTCCGCGGTCATCGCCCGCGCGGTCTCCTCCGGCCGATTCCAGTAACCGCGCATCACCTGCGGGCCGCGCACGCAGATCTCGCCCGGCTGCCCGGCCGGGAGGGGCTCGCCGGAGACGGCGCGGATCGAGACCTCCGTGGAGGGCAGCGGGTAGCCGATCGTGCCGGAGAAGTCGCGCATGCCCCGCGGGTTGACGCACACGACCGGCGAGGTCTCCGACAGGCCGTAGCCCTCGATGATCGTGTTGCCGGTCAGGGCCTTCCAGCGCTCGGCCACCGCCCGCTGGACGGCCGTGCCGCCGCCGACCACGAAGTCGAGGTGGGCGAAATCCACCGTGCCGATCTTCGGATGGTTGATCAGGACGTTGAACAGCGTGTTCACGCCCATCAGGTGGGTAAAGCGCGTGCGGCTCAGGGTCTTGACCATGCCGTCGCAGTCGCGCGGATTGGGGATCAGCAGGCAGGAGCCGCCGCTGCGCATGAACTGGAAGAAGCACGCGGTGAGCGCGAAGATGTGGTAGAGCGGCAGCGCCGTGACCACGCAGCGCGCGACGCTCGGATCCTTCGAGTTGAACCAGAGCTGCGACTGCTCGACGTTCGCCATGATGTTGCGGTGGCTCAGCATCGCCGCCTTGGCTATGCCGGTGGTGCCCCCGGTGTATTGCAGGAAGGCGAGGTCCTCCGGGTCGACCGCGGCGGACGCGCGCGGCATCGTCCGGCCCTGGCGGAGCACGGTGGCGAACGGGATCGCCAGCCCTTCCGGCAGGCGGAACGGCGGCACCGCCTTGCGGACGTGCCGGCTCGCGAGGTTGATCACCCGCCCCTTCAGCCCCAGCCCGTCGCCCGGCCCCACGAGGACGACCCGCTCCAGGGCCACGTCCGGCAGCGCCGCCGCGATGGTGGCGCCGAAATTCTCCAGGACGATCAGGATCCGCGCGCCGGAATCGTTGATCTGCTGCACGCATTCCCGGGGCGTGTAGAGCGGGTTGGTGTTGACCACCGTTCCCCCCGCCAGGAGGACGCCGAAGATCGCCACGGCGTAGGCGGGGACGTTCGGCAGCATGATCGCCACGCGGTCGCCCTTCGCCAGACCCTGTCCGCGCAGCCAGGCCGCGAGGTCGCGCGCCTGCTGGCCGAGGGTCGCGTAGGTCATGGTCGAGCCGAAGCACAGCATCGCCGGCCGGCTTGCGAAGGCGGTCACGCTGGTCTCGAACAGGTCGACCAAGGTCCCGAGGCCCGCGACGTCGATCTCCGCCGGGACTCCGGGCGGATAGAAGGGCAGCCAGGGCCGGTCGGAGGCCCCGTGGCCCGGCATCGCTCCGGCCGTGGCGGCTCGAGCGCCGTGCTCCATCACGTTCGCCTCATGCATCGCGATGCCTCCCGCGGGCCCGACTCTCGGGGGCCGAGTCCCGCAACGCCTGTCGCGCGGACTCTGCGGGAACGGAGGCCGGCCCGCAAGGCAGGGGGGTCAGAGGGCTGGACGATGCCGGCGCAATGTCGCCAGCACGGTGTGGGGCAGGGCCGCCGCGATCAGCAGGCCGGCGGCGAGCGCGGCCTCCTCCGGCCGCATCGCACGCCGCGGCCAGGGGCCGACGCCCAGGTCGCCGGCGAGGCCGATCAGGATCGCGCCGAGCCACAGGGTCAGGAAGGCGAGCGCGCCGTAGCCGACCCGGCGCAGCCGCGGCCGCAGGGGCCGGTTGGCCGCGATCGCGAACAGGCCGAGGACGCCGCCGAACGTCAGCGCGCCCACGGCGGCGCCGAGCCCGTAGGCCAACCACAGGGGCTGGTGGGTGAGGAAGGCCATGCCCCCGGTGGCGAAGGCGCCGCGCAGGACGAGGCCGCCGAAGGTCGGGTAGAGCCCGGCGGCGAGGAGCGCGGCCGCGCCCGCCAGTCCGAACACGATCCGGCGCGGCGCGGAGCCCGGGCCCGGGCCCGTCACCACCCGCGCGAGGTGGCCGAGCCCGTAGACCAGCGCGAAGGCGAAGAGCGGGTAGCGGCCGATGAAGTAGCCGAAGATCCAGGGCTCGAGGGCCTCCGGCACGGCGTCGCGCTGGCTCAGGCCGGTCGCCGCGACGAGAGCCAGGGCGGCCAGCATGGCGAGGATCGGCCCCGCCGCTGCCAGAAGGCCGCCAGCGCGGCCTCCGGACGTCCCGGCGCCCGGACCGACCCTGTCGAGCGCGTTGTTGGCGTGTGCGGCCATGCTGGGATCAGCCGGAGAGGCGCGCGGGGTCGGGACCGCCGCGGCCGCCTCAGCGGGCCTCGTAATGGTCGCGGATCAGCCGGTCGAGGAGGCGCACGCCCCAGCCCGCGCCCCAGCTGCGGTTGATCTCGCTGGCGTTCGACGACATCGCGACGCCGGCGATGTCGAGATGCGCCCACGGCACGTCCTCGACGTAGCGCTTGATGAACGAGGCCGCGGTGGCGGCGCCGCCGTGGCGGCCGCCGGTGTTCTTCATGTCGGCGAACTTGGAATCGATCGCCTTGTCGTAGGCGGGGATCAGCGGCATCCGCCACACCTTCTCGCCGGTCGCCTCGCCGGCGGCGTGGATGTTGCCCGCCAGCGTGTCGTCGTTCGAGAACATGCCGGCGATGTCCTGGCCCAGCGCCACGATGATCGCGCCGGTCAGCGTCGCGAGGTCGACGATCGCCTTGGGCTTGGTGCTGCGGATGACGTGGGTGATCACGTCGGCCAGCACCAGCCGGCCCTCGGCGTCGGTGTTGATCACCTCGATGGTCTGGCCCGACATGGAGGTCAGGATGTCGGACGGGCGGTACGAGCCGCCGTCCGGCATGTTCTCCACGATGCCGATGGCGCCGACCACGTTGCAGCGCGCCTTGCGGGCGGCGAGCGCGTGGAGCGCGCCGACGACGGCGGCGGCGCCGCCCATGTCGCCCTTCATGTCCTCCATGCCGCCGCCCGGCTTGATCGAGACGCCGCCGGAATCGAACACGACGCCCTTGCCGATGAGGGCCACGGGCGCCTCGGCCGCGGGGCCGCCGTTCCAGCGCATGATCACGATCCGCGGCTCGCGGGCCGAGCCCTGCGCCACCGCGAGCAGCGCGCCCATGCCGAGTTCCCGCATCCGGGCCGGCTCCAGCACCTCGATCTCGACGCCGAGCTTGGCGAGTTCCGAGGCGCGGCGGGCGAACTCAGCCGGGAAGAGCACGTTCGGCGGCTCGTTCACGAGGTCGCGGGCCAGGACCACGCCGTCGGACAGGCTCTTGGCGCCCTCGCCCTCGCGGGCGGCCGCGCCGTGATCGGCGAGCAGCAGGGTCAGCGCGGTGACGGTCTTGTCGTCGGCGTCGGGCTTCTTCTTGGTCTTGTAGCGGTCGAACGCGTAGGTCCGCAGGCGCGCGCCGAGAGCGAACTCGCCGGCCTGCGCCGCCGTGACCGTCGCGCCCGGCCAGTCGAGCACGACCCGGGCGGTCCGTCCCGCCACCTTGCCGGCGGTGAAGCCGCCGAGCGCCGGCCAGTCGGTCTTGGCCCGGTCCTTCTCCGAGCCCAGGCCCACGACCACGAGGCGGTCGGCGCCGACGCCCGCCGGGGCCGGCAGGGACAGGGCGCTGAGCGAGCGGCCCTTGAACTTCTCGGAGGCCGCGGCGCGCGCCACGAGATCCGCCCCGGAGGCGCCCAGCGCCTCGCGGGCGGCCGACCCGAGCGACAGGTCGTCGCCGACGAAGACCACGAGATCGCCGGATCCGCCGGGGCCCTGGCCGCTCTGCTCCAGGGGACCGAAACCGACCTCGATACCGTCCGCCATACCCGTCGCCCTGCCCGTTATTCCGGAGCCGTACTACGCACCCGCGCGCCGAGGCGCGGGCGATCCGCCCTGTGTAGCCGCTGAGACGGAGAACGCAACGCGGCGTGACAGCCCTGGAATCGCCCCTTTTGTCGGGTCCCTGCCGCCTCGAGGGCGCGAGAGGACGAGCGGGACTGCCGGGCCGATGAGGCAGATCGAGCGCTACATCTTTCGGATCGCCCTGGGCGCCACCCTCGCCTGCCTGATCGGGCTGACGGGCACCATCTGGCTGACCCAGGCCCTGCGCGAGCTCGATCTCGTGACCGCCAAGGGCCAGACGCTGCTGGTCTTCC
Organism: Methylobacterium sp. 275MFSha3.1; assembly: GCF_900108435.1. Lineage (NCBI taxonomy): Bacteria > Pseudomonadati > Pseudomonadota > Alphaproteobacteria > Hyphomicrobiales > Methylobacteriaceae > Methylobacterium > Methylobacterium sp. 275MFSha3.1. The sequence goes on from NZ_FNWP01000009.1 coordinate 243,790, forward strand.
TCTTCGTCACCGGCCTGTCGCTGCCGACCCTCGTCGTCGTCATAGCCCCCGTGGCGCTGTTCATCGGCACGATCTACGCGCTCAACAAGCTGAACGGCGATTCCGAGCTGATCGTCATGTCGGCGGCCGGGATGCCGCCGCGCTCGCTGCTGCGGCCCTTCCTCACCCTGGCGCTGTTCGTCAGCTTCCTGGTGGGATTCCTGGTCGTGGTGGTCATGCCCGCGAGCTTCCAAGAGCTGCGCGACGTGATCACCCGGGTGCGCGGCGACTTCATCGCGAACGTCGTCAAGGAAGGGCAGTTCACCCAGCTCGACAACGGCATCACCTTCCACTTCCGCGAGCGCGGGCCGGGCGGTACCCTCAAGGGGCTGTTCATCCAGGACCGGCGCGAGGCCGGGAAGACCAAGGTCTACCTCGCCGAGCGCGGCAACGCGGTCGACGTCGACGGCCAGAGCTACCTGATCCTGGAGAACGGCAGCGTCCACCAGCAGCAGAAGGACTCCCGCGATTCCTCGATCCTGACCTTCGAGCGCTACACGATCGACCTCGCGGCCTTCGCGCCCCCGGATTCCGACACGATCTACAAGCCGCGCGAGCGCTCGACGGCGCAGCTCCTGTTCCCCGACACGACGGAGGGCTACTACAAGCTGCAGAAGGGCCGGTTCCGGGCCGAGCTGCACGACCGGCTCTCCGCCTGCCTCTACCCGCTGGCCCTGGTCTTCATCGCCTTCGCGGCTCTGGGCGATCCCCGCACGACCCGGCAGGGGCGCGGCGTCGCGATCGCCGGCGCGATCGTCGCCGTCGTGGCGCTGCGCATCGGCGGCTTCGCGGCGGTCAGCGCCGCCGCGCGCAGCCCCGCCGCGGTCTTGGCGGTCTACGGCGTGCCGCTGCTGGCGATCCTCCTGTCGAGCCTCCTCATCTTCTACGGGCCCCGGGTGCGCGCCTTCAACGCCGCCCTGGCCCGCGCCGTCCGCGGCCGGTTCCGCGGCCCGCGCCTCGCGCCGGCGGCCTAGATCCGATGATGCTGATCGGTCCCACTCTCGGGCGGTACTTCGCCGCCCGGTTCCTCCGCACGGTGCTCGGCGTCTTCATCACCGTGTTCGCGCTGGTCTACACGCTCGACTTCGTCGAGCTGCTCCGCCGCGCCGGCGAGGCCCAGGGCGCGTCCGCCGGCCTGATGGCGCAGCTCTCGCTCTACCGCACCCCCGCGGTGGCGGAGGGCGTCCTGCCGTTCGCGGTCCTGTTCGGCTCCATGGCGGCCCTGCTCCAGCTCTCGCGCAAGCTGGAACTGGTGGTCGCTCGCGCGGCCGGGATCTCGGCCTGGCAGTTCCTGCAGCCCGGCTTCTTCGTGGCCCTCGCCCTCGGCGCGCTGGCGGTCGGCGTCTACAACCCGGTCTCCGCGATGCTGAAGCAGCGCTCCACCGAGATCGAGGCGAAGATCTTCGCCAAATCCACCAAGGCGAGTTCGGGCAAGGACCTCTGGATCCGCCAGAAGGGCCTCGACGGCGAGGCGATCCTGCGCGCCGAGACCGCCATCGAGGGCACGACCACCCTGGCGGGGGTGTCGGTCTTCACCTTCGACGACGCCGGCAAGTTCGCCGAGCAGCTCGTCGCGGCCCGCGCGACGCTCCACGACGGCTACTGGGAGCTCTCCGATGTGCGCGTTCTCACACCGGGCGCACCGCCTGAGTCGTTCGACACCTACCTGATCGCCTCGAACCTCGACCCCGGACAGGTGCGTCAGGGGTTCACCCCCCCGGAATCTGTGCCTTTCTGGCAACTTCCCACAACGATCGCGCGGACCGAGCGGGCCGGTTTGGACGCCACCCGCTACCGTCTCCAGTACGATGTCCTGTGGGCGCGGCCGGTGCTGTTCGTGGCCATGGTCATCGTCGCCGCAACCGTTTCCTTACGGTTCTTCCGCTTTGGTGGTGTCGGTAAACTCGTCCTCGGTGGCGTCGCGGCCGGCTTCGCCCTCTACGTGGTCCGACAGGTCATGGAGGGGCTCGGAGCATCCGGACTCGTCGCCGCACCGGTGGCGGCCTGGTTCCCGGCCGTGGTAGGCAGTCTTCTCGGTACGCTCACGCTTCTGTACCAGGAAGACGGCTGACTTCCGCGATCCTTCGCGGGACGGGAGACGGGTGTTGAGGTTGGTGGCGGCAGACGTCACAGGGGTTGGGACGCGCGTTGCGTAAGGTCGCCGACATCCTGCGGAAGGCTGGTTTCCGGGCCGCGCTGGCGCTCGCCGCGCCGCTGGCCGGGGGCCTGTCCGCCCATGCCCAGGGCCTGCCCGCCGTCGCGGCCGGGAAGCCCGGCGACAAGCTGCTCGTCGAGGCCGACGAGCTGATCTACGACAACGACCGCGGCACCGTGACGGCCCGGGGCAACGCCGAGCTGCATTACGGCCCCCGGACCCTGCAGGCCGACCGCGTGCGCTACGACCGGAATTCCGGCCGGGTCTTCGCCGAGGGCAATGTCCGCCTCACCGAGGCCGACGGCGGCGTCGTGACCGGCGCGCGCATGGAGCTCACCGACGACTTCAAGACCGGCTTCGTCGACGCCTTCCGCGGGCAGCAGACCGTGCAGCGGAAGTTCGAGACGGTGCGCACCCGCTTCTCCGCGCCGCGGGCCGAGCGCCTGAACGGCGAGCAGACGAGCTTCGAGTCCGGCAGCTACACGGCCTGCGAGCCGTGCAAGGACAACCCTGAGACGCCGCCGCTGTGGCAGATCAAGGCGAAGAAGATCATCCACGACAACGAGACCCACACGGTCTACTTCGACGACTCGACGCTCGAGATCGCCGGCATCCCGGTGGCCTACCTGCCGTATTTCGAGGCGCCGGACCCGACGGTGAAGCGCAAGACCGGCTTCCTGACGCCGCGCTTCGTCACGACGACCGCGCTCGGCAACGGCGTGTCGCTCCCGTACTTCATCAACCTCGCGCCGAATTACGACCTGACGCTGACGCCGACCCTGCTCAGCCGCCAGGGCCTGCTCGCGCAGGGCGAGTTCCGCCAGCGGATCGACAACGGCTTCTACAACATCCGCCTCTCGGGCATCTCGCAGACGACCCCCTCGGCGTTCCTGCCGAGCCCCCTCGGCGCCGGCGAGCGCGACTTCCGCGGCTCCGTCGAATCGCAGGGCCGATTCTACATCAACCCGCGCTGGCGCACGGGCTGGGACCTCGTCGGCGTGACCGACAAGTGGTTCCTCGACAATTACCGGATCCGCAACCAGAACATCACCACGGACTATTTCCGTGAGGCCACCTCGACGGCCTTCCTGATCGGCCAGGGCGACCGCTCGTGGTTCGAAGCGCGGGGCTACTACTTCAAGGGCCTGTCGAGCTTCGACTGGCAGAAGCAGCAGCCGATCGTGGCGCCGGTGATCGACTACGACAAGCGGATCAACGGCCCATCGGAGATCGGCGGCGAGGTGCGCTTCCAGGCGAACATCACCAGCCTGACCCGCGAGACCACGCAGTACCAGGGCCTGCCGCGGACCTCGAGCTACCTGTTCTCGCCGAGCGTCAACGGCGTCAGCTTCCCGCTCTACCAGACCTGCACGGTCTTCCAGCGCGGCCTGTGCGCCATCGACGGGCTCGCCGGCACGAACACCCGTGCCTCCGCGGAGCTGTCCTGGCGCCGCAGCTTCATCGACGATCTGGGCCAGAAATTCACGCCCTTCGCGTACCTGCGCACGGACGCGTTCTTCAACAGCACGAGCTTCTCGGGCTACCAGAACGACCTCGTCCCGCAGGTCGCGCACGTCGACCAGGGCTTTGCCGGGCGGGTCATGCCGGCGATCGGCCTCGACTACCGCTACCCGTTCGTCGCCAATTTCGGCGCCCTCGGCGTCCACACCCTGGAGCCGATCGGCCAGATCATCGCGCGCCCGTCGGAGACCCGGATCGGCCGCCTGCCGAACGAGGACGCGCAGAGCCTCGTCTTCGACGACACCTCGCTGTTCGAGTGGGACAAATTCTCGGGCTACGACCGGGTCGAGGGCGGCGTGCGCACCAATCTCGGCGGCCAGTACTCCGTCGTGACCCCGTCCGGCTGGTACGCGAACGTCCTGTTCGGCGAGTCCATCCAGCTCGCGGGCGTCAACTCGTTCCGCCGCGGCGACATCGCCAACACCGGCCTCGATTCGGGGCTCGAGACGCAGCGCTCGGACTTCGTCGGGCGTTTCCAGGTCTCGCCGAACCAGAACATCACGTTCATCAGCCGGGCCCGGTTCAACCAGTCCGACTTCCACGTGGCGCGGTTCGAGACCGGCGCGACGGCGCGGTTCGCGCCGTTCCTGCCGCTCACCGTCTCGGCCTTCTACTCGTACTACGAGGCGCAGCCGCTGCTGGGCTACAGCCACTACCGCGAGGGCATCACCGCCACCGCGACCTACAACATCACGCCGAACTGGTTCGTGTCGGGCTCGCTGCTCGTCGACCTGACCCACTACCTCGACGTGCGCAACACCTACACGGACGCGCTGAGCTCCTACCTGGCGAACCCGATCGGGACGGTGCCGATCTACCAGAACCCGGGCCGCTTCTACCTGTCGGGCGCGAGCTTCGGCGGCGGCTACCAGGACGAGTGCACCACCGTCTCGCTGAACTACATCAACTCGCCGATCGCGACCGCGACGGGCGTCCGCGAGCGCAACCAGACGGTGCTGCTGCGGGTCGAGCTTAAGACCCTGGGCGAGGCCGACCTGCGCCAGAACGTAGGGACCGCCACCACCGCCGACGGCATCGCCTCGATCCGCTGAGGAACCGGGACCGGCGGCGCGCCGGTCCGGCGCGTCGCCCGCCGCGATCCCGCCGCTCGGTCTGAGCCGCCGAGGATGCGCCCGCGCCGCGCGGGCGCTATAGAGCGCCCATGCCGCCCCTCGCCCTCACCCTCGGAGATCCCGCCGGCATCGGCCCGGAGCTGGCGCTCAGCGCGTGGCTCGGGCGCGGCGGGGCGGATCCGTTGCCGCCGTTCTTCCTGGTGGCCGATCCCGACTTCGTCGAGCGCCTCGCCCACCGCCTCGACCGTCCCGTCCCGGTGGCGGAGGTCGATCCGGAGACGGCAGCCGAGGTGTTCCCGCGCGCGCTCCCCGTGGTGCCCTTGCCGAGCGGCGCCCGCGTCGCCGCCGATCCCGGCGTCCCCGATTCCGGCAATGCCGGCGCGACCATCGAGTCGATCACCGCGGCGGTGGAGTTCGTGAAGGCCGGGCGCGCGAGCGCGGTGGTGACCAACCCGATCGCCAAGTTCGTGCTGACCCGGACGGGCTTCGCCCATCCCGGGCACACCGAGTTCCTGGCCGCCCTCGCGGTGCCGCCCGGCGTGACGCCGCCCCGGCCCGTGATGATGATCTGGAGCGCCGGCCTCTCGGTCGTGCCGGTGACGATCCACGTGCCGCTGAGGGACGTGCCGGACCTGCTCACCCAGGAACTCGTCGAGGAGACCGCCGCGATCGTCGCCCGGGACCTGCGGGAGCGGTTCGGCCTGCCCGAGCCGCGCCTCGTCCTCGCCGGCCTGAACCCGCACGCGGGCGAGGCCGGGACGATCGGCCGGGAGGACCGCGACGTCCTCGCCCCCGCCGTGGCGCGCCTGCGGGCGCGGGGCATCGACATCCGCGGGCCGCTCCCCGCCGACACCCTGTTCCACGCCCGCGCCCGGGAGACCTACGACGTCGCCCTCGCGCCCACGCACGATCAGGCCCTGATCCCGATCAAGACGATCGCGTTCGACGACGGCGTGAACGTCACCCTCGGCCTGCCCTTCGTGCGCACCTCGCCGGACCACGGGACGGCCTTCGACATTGCCGGCCAGGGCGTCGCCCGGCCGGACAGCCTCGTGGCGGCCCTGCGCCTCGCCGACCGGCTGGCCGCCAACGCGGCGGCGCGGAGCGAGGCCCCCGCCGGGGCCGAGATCATCCCGTTCAGCGTCTATGCCGGCCGTCCCCGGCCCGTCGGCGCCCGCCACTTCGATCCCGAGGACGAGCTGTGAGGCAGCCAGCATGAGCGCCGGGGACGGTCTTCCCCCGCTGCGCGAGGTCGTCGCCCGCCACGGCCTGGAGCCGAAGAAGGCGCTCGGCCAGAACTTCCTCTACGACCTCAACCTGACCGGCCGGATCGCCCGGGCGGCCGGTCCGCTCGCGGGGGTGACCGTGGTGGAGGTCGGGCCGGGCCCGGGGGGGCTGACCCGCGCGCTCCTCGCCGAGGGCGCCGCCCGCGTCGTGGCGATCGAGCGCGACCCGCGCGCCCTGCCGGCCCTCGCCGAGATCGCTGCCCACTATCCCGGCCGGCTCGAGGTGGTCGACGCCGACGCCCTCGCCTTCGACCCGCGGCCGCTGGTGGGCGAGGCCCCGGCGCGGATCGTCGCCAACCTGCCCTACAATGTCGGGACCGCCCTGCTCACCGGCTGGCTCGACGGGGAGGTCTGGCCGCCCTGGTGGGACCAGGCCGTGCTGATGTTCCAGCGGGAGGTCGCCGAGCGGATCGTCGCCGGCCCGGAGGAGCGGGCCGATTACGGCCGGCTCGGCGTCCTCTGCGGCTGGCGCACGGAGGCCGAGATCCTGTTCGACGTCAGCCCCTCGGCCTTCGTGCCGCCACCCAAGGTGACCTCGAGCGTGGTCCGGCTGGTGCCGCGCGCCCAGCCCCTGCCCTGCCGCGCCGGCGCGCTCGAAGCCGTCACCCGGGCGGCCTTCGGCCAGCGGCGGAAGATGTTGCGCCAGAGCCTCAAGGCCTTGACGCCCGAGGCCGGCGCCCTGCTGGCCGCCGCCGGCCTGTCCGAGACCGCGCGCGCCGAGGAGATCCCGGTGTCCGGGTTCGTCGATCTCGCCAATCGGTGGGACGCGCACAGAAAGGCCGGCGCCCCGGTGAGGACGCCGGCCTGACGGAGAGCCGTGGCTCCGGCCCGGACGCCGGAGCGCTGCCGGGTCAGCGGGTCTGCTGGATCGCCGAGAGCACCCAGCCGCGGCCGGGCTGGCGCAGGAACGTCCAGAGCTCCGTCGCCTCGGACGAGTCCGTGGAGACGACGCGGCCGCTCGACCGCTCGATCATCACGTCCTTGAGGGCGTAGCGCATGGCCACGGTCGCGTAGTCGGTGCGGTCCTCGCCCCAGGCCTCCGCGAGGTCGCCCTGCAGCAGCTTCACGTCCGAGATCTTGTTCACCACGCCGCGGGAGGCGTTGCCGCGCAGCTCCTCGTCGAAGTAGCTGACCATCTCGGGCGTCGACAGGTTGCCCAGGGTCACCCGATCCTCGCGCGAGTAGGCGTCCTGGATGTCGCCGAGCAGGCGCTCGAAGGCCTGGTAATCGGCCGGGCCGATCTGCACCGGGCGCGTCTGCGGCGGGCGCTGCCCACCGCCGAACATGCCGCCGGGAGCCGGGCCGCCCGGAGCGCCGCCCGAAGCGCCACCCATCGGGCCGCGGGCGCCCGGCTGATCGTCGAGCGACGAGCGGACGTAGGGCGCGCCGGCGCCGGCCGGCTCGTTCCGGCGGCGGAAGAACCGCAGGGCCAGCATCACCACGAGCACGACGAGACCGACCTGGAACAGCAGGCCGATCATCGAGGCGAGGCCGCCGAGGCCGCCGAAGAAGCCGCCGCCGAGCAGCGCGCCGATCAGGCCGGCGCCGAGCAGGCCCGCGAAGAAGCCGCCGCCGAAGCGGCGACCGGGCGCGGCCGGGGCCTGCATGCCGGGGCTGCCCATGCCGGGCGAAGGCGCGGTCTGCGAGCGCTGCATCGTCGTGCCGCCGCCGGGGGCGGTCGGCGTGGCGGAGGGCGCCGTGTAGGTGCGCGAGCCGCGGGACCCGACGGACCCGCCGCCGCCCGGACGGGCTTCCACGACGGGTGCCGCGACGGTCAGCGCAGCGGCCAGCGCCAGGAGGGCGGCCACACGCCGGCGGCGCGAAATCTCAGTAAACATGTACACGCCTCAGAGGACGAGAACCGGGTGGCGCGGAGCGCCAGTGACGATATGGGAACGGTCGGGCAGCGGTTTTAGTCCTGGGCGCCGTCGCCCGGGCGACGTTTTCCACCGGATCGGTGCTGCGCATTCCGAGCCCGCCCGTCGCGCCCATCGCGTGAATGGCACGGCTCTAGTGGAGCGTGCGCTCCGGGGCGGCCGGGAAGGAGAGGCGCACCTGCGTCCCCTCCCCGCTGCGGCTGTCGAGGGTGATGGTCCCGTTCTGCCGCTTCATGAGGCCGTGGACGATCGCGAGGCCCGCGCCGCGCCCGGCCTCGTGGCTGGTCTGGAACGGGGCCAGGGCCCGGGCGAGCATCTCGGGCGACATGCCCTGCCCGGTGTCGCCGACCGCGATCCCGACGCTCCCCTGGCCCGGCTGCTGCAGGGAGCGGTCGCCGGGATCCACCCGGAAGGTCGACAGGGTCAGCGTCCCACCCGACGGCATCGCCTCGCAGGCATTGGCGACGAGATGCCGCAGGGCGAACTCGATCTGCGTGGGATTGCTGATCGCCCGCGGCAGGCCCGGCGTCGCCGCCACGGTGAGGCGGATCCCGGGCGGCAGGTCGGGCTCGAGGCGGGCGGCGAGGTCGGCCACGATGGCGTCGAGGTCGACCGACCGGACGTCCGGCGCGATGCGGCGCGAATAGGCGAGCAGGTGCCGGGTCAGGATCGCCGCGCGCTCGGTGGCGTCGGCCGAGCGGGCGATCGCCCGCTGGACGAACGGCTCCTGCCGGTCCCCGAGCCGCCGCTTGAGCCCGTCGATGTAGCCGATCAGGATCTGCAGGAAGTTGTTGAACTCGTGGGCGACGCTGTTGGTCAGGAGCCCCAGCGCCTCGCGCTGGCGGGAGAGCGCGAGCGCGCCCTCGGCCTCGCGCCGGGCCGTCTCGTCGCGGATCTGGCCGATGCGGAACGGGGTCCCGGGCAGGGCCGCCGTCTCCAGGCGGGCCCAGAAGCTCGTCCCGTCCGCGCGGCTGGCCAGGAATTCCTGAGGCTCGGTGCCGGCGGGGTCGAGGGGCGCCGTGCGCTGCGCCAGGATCAGGTCGAGTCCCTGCGCGACGAGCCGCTCCGCCGGGTAGCCGGCGATCCGCTCCAGGGCGGGATTGGCGTGGCGGACACGGCCCTGCGGATCGAGCACCAGGCTGGGCGTCGGCAGCGCGTCGAGGAGCGCGCGGGCCTCGTCCGCCAGCGACCCGCCTTCGGCCGCGCTGTGATCCGTCCCGGGCTGCGCCATGCTGCGTTCGCGCTCAGCGGATGCGGAAGGTCCGCGACGGGCCAGCGATAGCGATGAACGGCCTCACGGCCAAGCGTGGATCCGCGGTGGATCCGCGCGTCGAACGGCGTGCCGACCCGTCCGGGCACCGCCTACTGGCGCACCCACATCACCCGGGCCATCCAGGCCACCTCGCCGAGATTGAGGACCCGGTCCTCGTGCTCGGGGTTCAGGGAGGCCAGTTCCACGGTCCGGGCGGTGCGCCGCCGCAGCTCCTTGGCCAGGACCTCGCCGCCGTGCAGGCGGACCACGACGCGGTCGCCCTTGCGCACGCTGGCCGTCGGCGACACGATCAGGACGTCGCCGTCCCGGAACAGCGGCAGCATGGAATCGCCCTGGATCTCCAGCGCGAAGGCCCGCTCCTCGCCGAGATCCGGAAACTCGATCTCCTCCCAGCCGGCGCCCCCGGTGGGCATGCCCTCGTCGGTGAACAGGCGGCCGGCCCCGGCCTGGGTCAGGCCGATCAGCGGCACCATCGTGCGGGCGGGGATCTCGCGGGCCTCGATGAGCCGCAGGAACTCGTCGAGGCTCGAGCCGGTGGCGGCCAGGACCTTCGACACGGATTCGGTGGACGGCCAGCGCTTGCGGCCGTCGGCGCCCACGCGCTTCGACCGGTTGAAGCTGGTCGCGTCGAGGCCGGCGCGGCGGGCGAGGCCCGAGGCCGAGTAGCCGTGGCGCTCGGCGAGCCGGTCGATGGCGTTCCAGATCTGCTCGTGCGACAGCATAGCGGGCTCGGAAGCTCAGCCTGAGCGGGCCGGCACCCCCGTCTCACCAGCCGGGATCCGGCTGCCTCGGAGGCACGGAGACGGTTCGCCCGCCGGGTCCGTTCGACACCCGCCGGGTACGCGCGGAGATACTTGACAATCTGCTTTCCGGGTCCGCTCTGCCGGTCCGGACGGGGCTGTGTGACGTCCAGCCTAGTCGTAGGAAAGTAGAACTACGGGCGGCAGATTGCAATCGCTCCTCGAATCGGGCGGGGCGCGGCGCGGTTGCCGCCGCGGCCGCGCGCCTCTATCGCAGCGTCGTCTCCGGGGAGCTTCGATGCCGCTCATCTACAAGATCTGTCCGCGCGCCCTGTGGCGCGAGGCCGAGGCCGCGGGCCGGTTCACGGGCGCCCCGATTGATCATCAGGACGGCTTCATCCACTTCTCGACGGCCGCACAGGTCGCCGAGACGGCGGCCCGGCACTTCGCCGGGCAGGACGACCTGCTCCTCGTCGCGGTCGAGGCCGACGCCCTCGGCGACGGCCTGCGCTACGAGCCCTCTCGCGGCGGCGACCTGTTCCCGCACCTCTACGGCCCGCTACCGCTGTCCGCCGTGGTCGCGGTGGACGATATGCCGCTGGGCGCCGACGGCCGGCACGCCTTCCCGGCCGGGATCCTGCCGGCATGATCGCGGCCGCCTTCCCCCTCGTCAGACCGCTGCTGCACCGCCTCGACGCGGAGCGCGCGCACGACCTGACCCTCGCCGCCCTGGCGCTCCTGCCCGCGGGCCCGCGGCCGGTGGACGACCCGCGCCTCGCCGTCGACCTGCTCGGCCGCCGCTTCCCCAACCCGGTCGGCCTCGCGGCCGGCTTCGACAAGGGCGCGCGCGTTCCCGACGCGCTGCTGGGCCTCGGCTTCGGCTTCGTCGAGGTCGGCGGGGTCGTGCCGCGGCCCCAGCCCGGCAACCCGCGGCCGCGGGTCTTCCGCCTCCCCGACGACCGCGCCGTGATCAACCGCTTCGGCCTCAACAGCGAGGGGCTGGAGGTGGTGGCCGACCGTCTGCGCGCCCGGAGGGGGCGACCCGGCATCGTCGGCGTCAACATCGGCGCGAACAAGGAATCCGCCGACCGCCTCGCCGACTACGCCGCCTGCACCGCAGCCCTCGCGCCGCTCGTCGACTTCGTCACGGTCAACGTCTCCTCCCCCAACACGCCGGGCCTGCGCGATCTCCAGGGTGAGGCCTTCCTCGACGAGCTGCTCGCCCGCACGGTCGAGGCCCGGGACGCGGCAGGCGCCGGCGCGGCGATCCTCCTCAAGATCGCCCCCGACATGGCGCTCGACGCCCTCGACGCGGTCTGCGCGACGGCGCAGCGGCGCGGGGTCCAGGCCCTCGTCGTGTCCAACACCACGGTGGCCCGCCCGGCGAGCCTGCGCGAGCAGGGTCTCGCGCGGGAGACGGGCGGCCTCTCGGGGCGGCCGCTCTTCGGCCCGGCGACGCGGATGCTCGCCCAGACGCGCCTGCGCGTCGGGGACGCGCTGCCGCTCATCGGGGTCGGCGGCGTGGATTCGGCCGAGGCGGCCTGGACCAAGATCCGGGCCGGGGCGAGCCTCGTGCAGCTCTACTCGGCGCTGGTCTACGAGGGGCCGGGCCTCGTCGGGCGCATCAAGGACGGGCTCCTTCGGCGCATGAGCGAGGCCGGCATCGCCTCGCTCCGGCAGGTCGTCGGGCGCGACGCCGCCGACCTCGCCCGCGGGGACTGAGCCGGCGCGGGCGAACCGTTCGCGGAGCCGCGCCGGACAATTTTTTTGGGGCCGCAGTTTAGAAAGGCTTTGCACAGCGGGAGCTTAGCCTGTGCCCCGTGCATGAGGGGCCTGCGCCGGCACGCCATTGTGAGGGCGTCGGAGAGGCGCTTATCTCGCGGTTGCGAGACACATCGCGTCAGCCAATCCAGGACGGTTCATGGCCCAGTCTGAAGGGTCCACCAAGCGCTCCTCCGCCGCTGGCGGCTGGGGTGCTCTGAAGAGCTGCGGCAAGCACCTGCTCGGCAGCCGCGCACCCCTCACCGGCGCCCGCGCGCTGCTGAAGGCGAACCAGCCCGACGGGTTCGACTGCCCCGGCTGCGCCTGGGGCGACCCGGAGCATGGCTCGTCCTTCGAGTTCTGCGAGAACGGCGTGAAGGCGGTCTCCTGGGAGGCGACCGACAAGCGCACGAAGCCGTCCTTCTTCGCCAAGCACACCCTGACCGAGCTGCGCACCTGGAGCGACTACGCCCTGGAGGGCCAGGGCCGCCTGACGCACCCGATGCGCTACGACGCTGCGAGCGACCGCTACCTGCCGGTGAGCTGGGCCGAGGCCTTCGCGGAGATCGGCGCGACCCTGCGCGGGCTCGACCATCCGGACCAGGCCGAGTTCTACACCTCGGGCCGCGCCTCCAACGAGGCGGCGTACCTGTACCAGCTCTTCGCCCGCGCCTTCGGGACCAACAACTTCCCCGACTGCTCGAACATGTGCCACGAGGCGAGCGGCGTCGCGCTGATCGACGCCATCGGCATCGGCAAGGGCACGGTCCTGCTGGAGGATTTCGAGAAGGCGGACGCGATCTTCTGCGTCGGCCAGAATCCCGGCACCAACCACCCGCGCATGCTCGGCGACCTGCGCCGGGCGGCCGAGCGCGGCGCCAAGGTCGTGGTGCTGAACCCGGTCCGGGAGCGCGGCCTGGAGCGTTTCGCCGACCCCCAGAACACCGTCGAGATGCTGCGCGGCGCCAGCCGCCCCATCGCCAGCCACTACCTGCAGCCGCGCTCGGGCGGCGACATGGCGGCCTTCCGGGGCATCGCCAAGGTCGTGTTCGCCCGCGACGCCGAGGCGCTGGCGGCCGGCCGGCCCTCGCTCCTCGACCGCGCCTTCCTCGAGCACCACACCGCCGGGCTCGAGGCCTACCGCGCCGCCGTCGAGGCGACGTCCTGGGACGCGATCCTCGACCAGTCGGGCCTGACCGTGGACGAGATCACCGCGATGGCGGACGTCTATCTGGGCGCCCAGCGGGTCATCGCGACCTGGGCCATGGGCGTGACCCAGCACCGCCACTCGGTGGCGACGATCCGGGAGATCGCCAACCTGCTGTTCCTGCGCGGCCATATCGGCCGGGCCGGCGCGGGCCTCTGCCCGGTGCGCGGCCACTCGAACGTGCAGGGCGACCGCACGGTCGGCATCAACGAGCGCCCGTCCGCAGCCTTCCTGGATTCCCTGGAGCAGCATTTCGGCCTCGCCATGCCGCGCCGGCACGGCCACAACGTCCTGGCGGCGATCCGGGCCATGCGCGACGGCACCGCGAAGGCCTTCATCGGGCTCGGCGGCAACTTCCTGCGGGCGACGCCCGACACGCCGGTCGTGGCGCAGGCGCTGGCCTCGTGCCGGCTCACCGTGCACATCGCCACCAAGCTCAACCACGCCCACCTCGTGCCGGGCGCGGTCGGCTACCTGCTGCCCTGCCTGGGCCGCACCGAGATCGACCGGGGCGCCGAGGGCAAGATCCAGATCGTGACCGTCGAGGATTCGATGAGCATGGTCCACGGGTCGGGCGGCATCAACAAGCCGGCCTCGAAGGAGCTCCGCTCCGAGATCGCCATCATCGCCGGCATGGCGCAGGCGACCGTCGGCTCCGCCGCCATCGACTGGGCCGGCTTCGCCGCGGATTACGACCGGATCCGCGAGGCGATCGCCGCCACGATCCCGGGCTTCACCGGCTACAACACCCGGGTGCGCAAGCCGCGCGGCTTCATGCTGCGCAACCTCGCCGCCGAGCGGGTGTTCGAGACCGCCACCGGCCGGGCCACCTTCTCGGCCGACGCCCTGCCGGCCGAGACCGAGCACCAGGCCGCGCGAAAGACCCGCGACACGTTCGTGCTGCAGACCTTCCGCAGCCACGACCAGTACAACACGACGATCTACGGCCTGGATGACCGCTACCGCGGCGTCTACGGCGAGCGCCGCGTGATCTTCGCCCACCCGGACGACCTCGCGGAGATCCGCGACCGGCTCGGCGACCGGGTCGACGTCGTCGGCACGCACGACGACGGCGTCACCCGCCGCGCGGAGGATTTCCGCCTCGTGCCCTTCGACATGCCGCGGGGCGCGCTGGCCGGCTACTATCCGGAGCTGAACGTGCTCGTGCCGCTCTCGACCTACGGCGAGAAGAGCGACACGCCGACCTCCAAGTCGGTGCTGGTCACCCTGCAGGCGCGCGCGGCCGCGTGAGCGCGGAGCCCGACGAGGCGGCGTTCGTCGCCGCCCTCGACCGGGCTTCGGCCGCCCGCCCGGATCTCGACCCGCTGGCGGCGGGCCTCCTGGCGGCGCTCGACCTCGGTCTGCCGGGCGACAGCCGCGCCTTCGCCCGCACCTTCGGGGTGGAGCACGCCCTGGTGCTGCGCGCCCTCTCGGGCCTGGACGAGGCGGGCCTCGTCGCCGTCACGGCCCGCGACGGGCGCACCCAGCGGACGCGCTACACGACCGCCGATTCAGGGCCGTCGGTGCCGTCATCACGCGCGTAGCGAAGTGACCCAGGGACCGCGACAGACTCGGGCGTGGCGCTGCCCTGGATCGCTTCGCTCCGGCGAGGACGGACGCGCTCAGAACCCCTTCGCCTTGATCGCCTCGGCCCAGGTGACCGCCCGCCGGTTCACGCCGAGATGCTGCCGCTCGTAGAGCCGGCCCTCCAGCTTGATCGCGCCGCGCTTGGCGTATTCCGGGCGCTCGAACGCCTCGATCACCAGCTTGGCGCGGCGCACCTCCTCCTCGGTCGGAGCGAAGGACGTATTGGCCGGCTCCAGCTGCGTCGGGTGGATCAGGGTCTTGCCGTCGAAGCCCAGGTCCCGGGCTTGCCGGCACTCGTCGCGGCAGCCCTCTGTGTCGGCGATGTCGTTGTAGACGCCGTCGAGGATCGCGAGCCCCTCCGCCCGCGCGGCGGCCAGCGCCATCATCATCCAGGGCAGCATCGGCACGCGGCCGGGGACGATCTTGGCCCAGGTGTCCTTGGCGAGGTCGTTGGTGCCGAGCACGAGGCAGGTCAGCCGGTTGCGCGGGTCGCGCTTCGCCCGGGCGATCTCCTGGATGTTGAGGATCGAGGCCGGGGTCTCGATCATCGCCCAGATCGCGATGCCGTCCGGCGCGTCGAGGGATTCGAGCCGGTCGGCGATGCTCTCCAGCACGGCGGGGGACGAGACCTTCGGCATCAGGATCGCGTCGGGATTGGCCTCGATGGCGGCGTGGAGATCCGCCTCGCCCCACGGGGTCTGCGGGGCGTTGACCCGGATGACCAGTTCGCGGCTGCCGTAGGCGCCGCTCTTCACCGCGGCGCAGACCTGATCGCGGGCGAGCTCCTTCTCCTCCGGGCCGACGGCGTCCTCGAGGTCGAGGATGATGCTGTCCACCGGCAGGGACTTGGCCTTGTCGAGCGCCCGCTGGTTCGAGCCGGGCATGTAGAGCACGCTGCGGCGCAGGCGCAGATCGGTGGTCGTGGCCATCGGCTTCTCCCTCCTGGGCCGTCGCGCGGCCTCCCGTCGTTGCGCTGCACCCTAAAGCACGAACCCGGCCGCGCCACACCCTAAAGGTCGGGGCGGGTGAGTCCCCGCGCGGTTTGATACCGCGCCGTCTCTCCGCAGATCGAAGCCGCGGTTTGGTCATGTTCCGCCGCTTAAAGGCCGGACGAAACCAATTCTCGAAGTCCGGAATCTCTACGATGCGCAAAGTCTTGGTCACCCTCGCCTTGCTCGGAACATTGGCGGCACCTGAGGCGGCCCGGGCCCAGAGCCGGACCACCCTCGGCGTCGGCTCCGGCGCGGTCGCGGGGGCGCTGGTCGGCGGCCCGATCGGCGCCGTCGCGGGGGCCGTGGTCGGCGGCTTCGTGGGGAACTCGTCGGAGCGCGGGCGCCGGCACGTCCGCCGGGGACGCCGCTACGGCTACGCGGCCCCGCGCCGGTCCTACCCGCGGCGGGCGGAGGCGGCCGTGCCGCGCACCACCGGCTCCGTGGCCCGCGCCGCGCCAGCGGCCCAGCCCACCACCTGGAAAGACCCGCGCTAGCACGCCTCGAGGTTGCGCGCGGCTGCCGCCTAGGCCGCGGTTCCGAGGGCGGCCGCGGCCGGCGTCCGGAACGTGTCCCGGGCGAGGCGCGGGAAGGCGATCGCCTGCCCGACGCCCCGGGCGCCCAGGAAGCTCACGAAGGCGAGCCACAGCCCGGTATTGCCGAAGCCCAGGCTCTCGACGAGCGCGAGGATCGCGCAGTAGGCGGCGAGCGCGCACACCATCAGGTTGCGCATCGCCCGCGTCCAGGTCGCGCCGATATAGATCCCGTCATACGCGAAGGGCGCCGCGGCGGCGAGCGGCGCCAGGGCGGCGAGGACGAGGTAGGACCGGGCCGCCTCGCGGACCGGGCCGTTCGTGGTCACGGCATCGATGAAGGCCGGGCCGCCCGCCAGCGACACAAGACTGACCGCGAGGCCGAAGCCGAGGCACCAGCGCAGGCTCAGTGTGGCGGCCGCGTCGAACGCCTCCCGGTCCCGGGCGCCGACGGCCTGGCCGCACAGGGTCTCGGCCGCCGTGGCGAAGCCGTCGAGGAAGAAACCGCCGATCAGGAAGAGATTCCACAGGACCGAGTTCGCGGCCAGGACCACGTCGCCCTGCCGGGCGCCCAGCGCCGAGAACAGCACGATGCCGGTGATCAGCGCGAGCGTCCGCAGGATGACGTCGCCGTTGACGCTGAGCGTCCGGCGGAGCGCCGCGGCGTCGCGGAGGTCGCGCAGCGGCACCCGGAAGGGCCGGGAGCCGAGCCGCGCCAGGAGAATCAGCCCGAGGCCGAGCCCGAGCGCCTCGGCGCCGAGGGTCGCCAGCGCCGCGCCGGCGAGGCCCAGGCCGAATCCCAGGACCAGAATGAGCGTCAGCGCGACGTTGGTCAGGTTGATGGCGATCTGCAGCAGCAGGCCGAGATCGGTGCGCCCGCGCCCCAGGACCGAGCCGAGCACGCCGTAGCTCGCCAGCACGAAGGGCGCGGACAGGATGCGGATGTGGAAGTAGGTCGCGAGACCGGCGATGACCGCCGCGCTCGCCCCGCTGATCGCGAAGGCGAGCTGCGCGAGGGGACCCTGCAGGACCACCAGGACGAGCCCGATCAGCGCGCCCGCCGCCAGCGCCCGCGCCAGGATGCGGTCGACCTCGGCGTCGTCGCGTCCGCCGACCGCCTGCGCGGTCAGGCCGGCGGTCGCCATGCGGAGCGCCCCGAACGACCAGAAGATCGCGTCGAAGATCACCGCGCCGAGGGCGATGGCGCCGAGCAGCGCCGCGTCGCCGAGCCGCCCGATCACCGCCGCGCCGACGAAGCCGAGCATCGGCGTCGTGACGTTGGCGATCGTCATGGGCAGCGCCAGGGCCAGGACGCGGCGGTTCGTCGGGCGGGCCGAGCTGGCGACGGTGTGCATCATGCCGCACGCTAAGAAGCCGCGCCCTCCGCGCAAAGCGGGGTGATCGCATCGGCGGGTTGCGATAGCGGGCGGCCGATCTACCCGAACCCCCGGCGCGCCGGGCCGTCGGGGCGCGACCGGGCCGGATCGGCCGCGGACCCTGTCAGCGGGAGACGGCGAACAGGCGCGCGATCAGCCAGAGCGGCACGACCACGATCGCCCCGGCGACGATCCAGCCGCCGAAATCGTGGAGCGACGCCAGCCCGACCTCCACCAGCGCCCGCGCCGAATCGTAGACGTGCCAGAACAGCCGCCCCGGCGTCAGGCCGAGCATCGACATGAAGGCGCCGACCAGCACCGACAGGAACAGGAGCCGCAGGAACACGCCGGCCGGCGAGCCGCCGAGGAACCGCCGCAGCGCTGAGGGGCGCGACCGGTAGCTGTCCGCGCCGTAGGGGGCGTTCGGCGGGGCGCCCTGCTGATAGCCTTGCCGGCGCCGGTCGTGATCGACGAGCATTGCGTCCTCGTGAAGCCTCAGGGCCCTCGGATCGGCGACGAAGCGGGCGGAACCGTGACCGGCACACCACACCGCGTCGAAACCCGAGCGCGGATCAGGCGTTGGCGGGTTTCTCGCGCGCCGTGCAGATGGCAAGCGGCGTCGCGCGCGCCAAGATGCCGGACGGGGCGGACTACGCTGCGGGACTCTCGCGGCGCGGCCTCGGCCAAAGGGAGAACTCCCGGGAATCGGGAATTGGTGTGAGAGGCTCTGAGTGCCGACGGGACCATACGCACGATGATCGACCACGCCCTGTTCGACCCGGCGACGATCGATCCCGAGACGCTCCGGCTCAATGCCGAGATCGTCGCGGCGCACGCCGCGCTGCCCGATCCCTGGTCGCTGCCGATCGCCGAGGTGCGCGAGCGGCGCCGTCTCGGCACCAAGGCGGCGCCCGCCATGCCGCACAGCGCCCGGGCGGAGTGGCTGACGATCGACGGGCCCGGCGGCCCGCTCAAGCTCCGCGTCGTCCGGCCCAAGCCCGGCACGAAGCTGCGCGGCGCCTACCTGCACATCCACCGCGGCGGCTGGGTCTGGGGCTCCGCCGATGAGCAGGATCCCTGGCTGGAGCGCATCGCCGACACCTGCGGCTTCGTCGCCCTGTCGGTCGAGTACCGCCTCGCCCCCGAGCACCCGTATCCGGCGGCGCTGCTCGACTGCGAAGCGGCGGCCCTGTGGCTGGCCGGTCCGGGCAAGACCGAGTTCGGCATCCACGCGCTGACCATCGGCGGCGAGTCGGTGGGGGCGCATCTCGCCGTGATGGTGCTGCTGCGGCTGCGCGACAAGCACAACCTGCCCCGGGCCTTCCGGGGCGCCAACCTCAACGCCGGCTTCTTCGACCTCGGTCTCACACCGTCGGTGCGGAACTGGGGCGAGGAGCGGCTGGTCGTGAACACCCGCGATCTGACCAAGTTCGCCGACGGCTACGTCCGCGAGGGCATCGACCGGCGCCGGCCGGACGTGTCGCCGATCTACGCCGACCTGAAGGGTCTGCCGCCGGCCCTGTTCACCATCGGCACCGCCGATCCGCTCCTCGACGACACGCTGTACATGTCGGCGCGCTGGGCGGCGGCGGGCAATGGCGGCCACACGGCGATCTATCCCGGCGGCTGCCACGTCTTCGCCCGCTACCCGAGCCCGATGAGCGAGCGGGCGCTGGAACTGATCGACCGCTTCCTGATGGCGCTCGCCTGAGCGACCCGTCCGAGATCCTGCCGGAGCGGTTCCGCGCCTGGTTCGCCGGGCGGGGCTGGACGCCGCGGTCGCACCAGCTCGACCTCCTGCGGATCGCCGGCGCGGGCCGCTCGGCGCTACTGGTGGCGCCGACCGGGGCCGGCAAGACGCTGGCCGGCTTCCTGCCGAGCCTCGTCGCCCTCGCCGAGCGCGGCCCCCAGCGGAAGGCGGCGTGTCTCCACACTCTCTACGTGTCACCCCTCAAGGCGCTGGCGGTGGACATCGCCCGCAACCTCGACGCGCCGATCGCCGAGATGGCGCTGCCGGTGCGCGTCGAGACCCGCACCGGCGACACGCCGGCGCACAAGCGCACCCGCCAGATCAGCCGGCCGCCGGACATCCTGCTGACCACGCCCGAGCAGCTGGCTCTGCTGATCGCCCATCGCGAGGCGGCGGAGTTCTTCTCCGGACTGCGCTGCGTGGTGCTCGACGAGTTGCACGCGCTGGTGACGTCGAAGCGCGGCGACCTGCTGTCCCTGGCGCTTGCGCGGCTGCACAGGCTGAGCCCCGGCCTCGCGGCGATCGGACTCTCCGCCACGGTGCGAGAGCCGGACGAGCTGCGGAAATACCTGGTGCCGCAGGGGTTGCTTCCCCCTCCTCCCGCCGCGCGCGGCGACGGTGCGGCCGATCCCCACGCGTCTCCTCCCCCACCCCGGCCCTCTCCCGGACGGGACGGGGAGCCCGTCGCGCCGCCCATGGCCGATCTCGTCACCGTGGCGGGCGGGGCGAAGGCGGACCTGCGCATGCTCGACCTCGGCCGGGCGCTGCCGATCTCCGGCCACACCGCGTGGCACTCGATGCCGGCGATCTACGACCTCATCCGCGAGCACCGGACCACGCTGGTCTTCGTGAACACCCGCCTTCAGGCCGAGTACACGTTCCAGGAGCTGTGGCGGCTCAACGACGACGCCCTGCCGATCGCGATCCACCACGGCTCGCTCGACGCCCAGCAGCGCCGCCGGGTCGAGGCCGCCATGGCGGCGGGCCAGCTCCGGGCGATCGTCTGCACCGCCACCCTCGACCTCGGCATCGACTGGGGCGACGTCGACCTCGTGGTCAATGTCGGCGCGCCGAAGGGGGCGAGCCGCATCATGCAGCGGATCGGCCGGGCCAACCACCGCATGGACGAGCCCTCGAAGGCCTACCTCGTCCCCGGCAACCGCTTCGAGATGCTGGAGTGTCAGGCGGCCCTCGACGCCGTCGAGGAGGCCGCCCAGGACACGCCGGACGCCCGCCAGGGCGCCCTCGACGTCCTCGCCCAGCACGTCCTCGGCATGGCCTGCGCCGACGCCTTCGATCCGCTCCACCTCTACGACGAGATCGTCTCGGCCGCGCCCTACGCCGGGCTGACCTGGGAATCGTTCGAGCAGGTGGTCGACTACGTCGCCACCGGCGGCTACGCGCTGCGCGCCTACGAGCGCTTCGCCAAGATCCTGCGCGGTGCGGACGGGCTCTGGCGCGTGCGCGACGCCCGCACCGCCCAGGCCTACCGGATGAATGTCGGCACGATCGTCGAGGCGGCCCGGGTGAGGGTCCGCCTCGGCCGGACCCTGCGCGGCAAGCCCGGCACGGTGCTGCCGAAGACCGGCCGCGTGCTCGGGGAGATCGAGGACGAGTTCGCCGAGACGCTCACGGTCGGCGACACGTTCCTGTTCGCGGGCGAGACCCTGCGCTTCGAGGGGCTCGCCGAGGATGAGTGCCTCGTCACCCGCGCGCCGGCCGGCACCGACCCGGCGATCCCGTCCTACGCGGGCGCGAAGTTCCCGCTCTCGACTTTCCTGGCCGCCCGCGTGCGCGCGCTGATCGCCGACCCGTTCGAATGGGACCGCCTGCCCGAGCAGATCGGCGCGTACTTGCTGCAGCAGCGCCGCCGCTCCGTCCTGCCGGGCGAGCGCGACCTCCTCGTCGAGACCTTTCCGCGCGGCAAGCGCTACTACCTCACGGCCTTCCCGTTCGAGGGCCGCCTCGTCCACCAGACGCTCGGCATGCTGCTGACCCGGCGGCTGGAGCGTTCCGGCCTGCGCCCGCTCGGCTTCGCGGCCAACGATTACGGCATCGCCATCTGGTCGACCCGCGACGTCTCGGAGCGCGCCGCGATCGATCCGGACTTCATCGGCGACCTCTTCGCCGTCGACATGCTGGGCGACGATCTTGAGGCGTGGCTCGACGAATCGGCCATGATGAAGCGCACCTTCCGGCAATGCGCGGTGATCGCCGGGCTGATCGAGCGCCATCACCCGGGCCAGAAGAAATCCGGCCGGCAGGTCACGATCTCGACCGACCTGATCTACGACGTGCTGCGCAAGCACCAGCCCGACCACCTGCTGCTGCGGGCCGCGCGGCAGGATGCGGCAACCGGACTCCTCGACGTGAGGCGCCTCGGCATGATGCTAGAGCGCATCCAGGGGCGAATCATCCACAGGTCTCTCGACCGGGTCTCGCCGCTCTCCGTGTCCGTGATGCTCGAGATCGGGCGCGAGCGGGTCTACGGCGAGGGCGCCGACGAGATCCTGGCCGAGGCCGAGGCGGAGCTTCTCCAAGAGGCTCTGTCCTGACCGTCGATCCGCCCTCCCCCGACGACACCGAGGATGCGATCTTGGCGGCCGGCCTGAGACTCGAGAAGACTCCCAAGCACCCCACCCTGCAGCTCGCGGGCGAGACCCTGGTGCTGGACCTGTGCGGCGGCCTCTGGCTGCCGGAGCACCGGACGCTGATCGTGTCCGATCTCCACCTGGAGAAGGGCTCGTCCTACGCGGCCCGCTCCGGCCAGTTCCTGCCGCCCTACGACACCCGGGAGACGCTCGCCTGCCTGCACGAGGCAGTGGTGCGGCACGATCCGGCCCGGGTGGTGGCGCTGGGCGATTCCTTCCACGACGCCCGCGGTCCCGAGCGCATGGAGCCGGGCGACCGCGCCCTGGTGGCGGCCTTGCAGGAGGGCCGGGACTGGGTCTGGATCGCCGGCAACCACGACGCGGCCGTGAACGAGGGCGTCGGCGGCCGCTACGCGGACGCGCTGACGCTCGGCGGCCTCGTCCTGCGCCACGAACCGAGCCCGGAGCCCGTGCCCGGCGAGATCGCCGGCCACCTCCATCCCTGCGGGAAGGTGGCGATGCGCGGGCGGGCGGTGCGCCGCCGCTGCTTCGTCACGGACGGCACCCGCCTCGTCATGCCGGCCTTCGGCGCCTACGCCGGCGGCCTGAACGTCCGCGACCGGGCGATCGAGAGCCTGTTCCCCGACGGCTTCACCGCCCATCTCCTCGGGGACGGGCGGGTCTTCGCCATCGGCCGGGCGCAGCTCGCCCGGGACTGAGTCGCCCGATCAGGCCGTCTTCATGAACCGGATCACGCTCTCCGACAGGCTCGTCGAGTGGCCGGCGAGGCTCTCGGCAATGCCCTGGACCGTCTGGGCGAGCTGACCGGTTGCGTTGGCGGCCTCGGAGACGCCGCCGATATTGCCCGCCATCTCGTGGGTCGAGACCGCCTGCTCCTCGACGGCGCTCGCCATCGCCAGGGTGAGCTTGGACAGTTCGTCCACCGCGGCCGTGATCATCTCGATGGCGCCGACCGCCTCGCCGGTCGCGCTCTGGATCGCCGAGACCTGTTGCGTGATCTCGCCGGTCGCCTTGGCGGTCTGCTCGGCGAGCGCCTTCACCTCGGAGGCCACCACCGCGAAGCCGCGCCCGGCGGCGCCCGCGCGGGCCGCCTCGATGGTGGCGTTCAGCGCCAGCAGGTTGGTCTGGTCGGCGATCGACTTGATCATGCCCACCACCGCGTCGACCTTGCGGGCGTTCTCGGCGAGCTGGCGCATGGTCGCGTCGGTGGTCCCCGCCTGGGCGGCGATCTGCTGCGCGCGCTCCGAGACCCGCCCGACCTGGCCGGAGATCTCCTGGATCGCGCCGTTCATCTGCTCGGAGTTCGACGCGACCGACGACGCCTTGTGGCGCGCGGACTCGGCCGACTGCATCAGGCCCACGGCCGAGCTCTGCATTTCCTGGATGGCGGAGCCGACGGCCTCGACGACCCGCTTGACGTCGGTCTCCATGTTCACCTGCGCGGTGACCACCGCCCAAGTCAGCATCGGACCGAGGTACTGCCCCTTCTCGTCGTTCACGGCCGTGACCCGCAGGTTGAGGGTCTCGGGCCCGACCTTGATCTTGGTGCTGTGCGGCAGCCGGCTCGCGTCGGCCAGCATCGTGCGCTGGTGGCTGGGGTTCTTGTGGAAGATGTCGAACGAGCGGCCGAGCATGTCGTCGACCTTCACCGGCAGGTGCTGGTCGATCGTGCCGAGCGTCTTGCGCGACGTGGCGTTCATATAGTCGATCTTGAAGTTGTCCTTCAGATCGGCCGTCATGACCGCCACGGGAACGTTGTCGATCATCGTCAGGAGCCGGTTGATCTCCTTCTTCTTCGCCGAGATGTCCGCGGCGAACTTGACGACCTTGATCGGCTTGCCGCGCGCGTCGAGGACAGGATTGTACGTCGCCTCGAGCCAGACCGAGTCGCCCTCCTTGTCGAGGCGCAGGAACTCGCCCGTGACGTACTGGCCGTCCTTCAGCTTGCTCCAGAACGCCGCGTAGTCGGCGGACTCGGCGTAGCTCTTGTCGACGAAGATGCGGTGATGGCGGTTCTGGACGTCGCTGAGGCCGTATTTCATCAATCGCAGGAAGTTCTCGTTCGCGTGAAGGACCGTTCCGTCCATCGAGAACTCGATGATCGCCAGCGAGCGGTCGAGCGCGTCGATCTTGGCCTGGGCTTCATTGAAAACAGTGCGATTGAACATGGTACGGCTCGCGTTCCCCCGGCGTGGGGTGTAGCCTCACAGCGTTAATGAATCCCTTATTCTGGCATTCGTTCAGTTTAAGAGTTGCCTGACGGAAATCGAATGCTTGGAGCGCCGCGCCCTCTGTGCGTCCGTAGCCGGATCGACGCCATCGTCGAGATTGGATTCGAATGTAAACCCAGTCAGAGCAGAAACATGCTTGCGAATATCAGAACCAGCCGCGCATGCGAAAGTATACGATCGGCGCGACCGCGCTGATGAGGATCAGGCCGAGCGCGTAGGGATATCCGAGCGCCCAATCCAGCTCGGGCATGTGCTTGAAATTCATGCCGTAGATCGACGCGATCAGCGTCGGCGGGACGCCGACCACCGAGACGACGGTGAGGACGCGGAAGACGTTGTTCTGCTCGATGGTGATCAGGCCGAGGGCCGCGTCGAGCAGGAACTGCACGTTCTCGGCGAGCCGCGTCTCGAACTCGTCGAGGGATTCGATGTCCCGCTTGATCGTCTCGAAGCGCGCATCCTCCGGCAGGCCGAGGCTGTCGCAGGCCGCGGCGACGAAGGGGATGATCCGTTCGAGCCCGAGCAGGCTCGACCGGATCTTGCCCAGAACCTTCCCGCGGTTGCTGATGCCGCGCAGGATCCGGCGCAGGGCGAGGTCGCGGCGCCGGGGCGGCGGGCTCTCCAGGCGCCGCCGCTCGGCACCGCGGACGTCGAAGTCGAAGATGCGGGTCGAGAGCGTGTCGAGCTCGGAGCCCATATCCTCGAGGGCGTCGGCGAGGCTGTCGACCAGTTCCTCCAGCACGACGAGGAAGATCTCGCTCGGCGTCGTGCTGCCGTCGCCGTCGGCGATACGCTTCGCGGACGCCTCGAAGGCGCGCAGGTCGTGGAAGCGGATCGTGACGAGGTGATCCTTGGTCAGCAGGAAGCCCAGCGGCTTCAGCTGCGACGCGCTCTGCTCGAACGTGATCATCGGGGTCGAGAGCGAGAGGCCGCCCTTCACCCGGCGCAGGCGGCTCGACGTCTCGACCTCCGAGAGCGCCGCCCGCGACGGCACCCGCAGTCCGGTCGCGGCCTCGACCGCCGCAGCCTCCTCCGGCGTGGGGTCGTTCAGGTCGAGCCACACGGTGTCGCGCGCGATCGGGCCGCCGGGTCGCAGCGCCACCGGGCCTTCGGGTCCGTGCAGGCTCAGCATGAGAGCGCGTTATCCATGAGGGGGAACGGGGCCGCCGGCGCGTCATCGCACCGTCGCGCGGGGGTGCGACAGCCTTGACTCGGAACCCGCCCGCGCCTATCTCGCGGCCGTCTTTGGCACTCGCCGAGACAGAGTGCTAACAGTCGAGTTTGCGAGCGGTCCCGCCGGCCGCATCAACGCCAACTCAAGACCTGAAGCAAGAGGGCAGCTCATGAAGTTCCGTCCGCTGCACGACCGCGTGGTCGTCCGTCGCATCGAAGGCGAAGAGAAGACCAAGGGCGGCATCATCATCCCGGACACCGCCAAGGAGAAGCCGCAGGAGGGCGAGGTCGTCGCCGTCGGTCCCGGCGCCCGCGACGAGGCCGGCCGCGTCAACGCGCTCGACGTGAAGGCTGGCGACCGCGTCCTGTTCGGCAAGTGGTCCGGCACCGAGGTCAAGATCGACGGTCAGGACCTCCTGATCATGAAGGAATCCGACATCATGGGCGTCGTCGCCGCCTGATCGGGTCACCCGCCATCGCCCTTTGAGGCCGTCCCGGCCTTGGGGTTCAACAATTAGCTAAGAGGCACACAATGGCAGCGAAAGACGTTCGTTTCTCCGCCGACGCCCGCGATAAGATGCTGCGCGGCGTCGACATCCTCGCCGACGCGGTGAAGGTGACGCTCGGCCCGAAGGGCCGCAACGTCGTGATCGAGAAGAGCTTCGGCGCCCCGCGCATCACCAAGGACGGTGTGACGGTCGCCAAGGAGATCGAGCTCGCCGACAAGTTCGAGAACATGGGCGCCCAGATG